>CAZFUR010000086.1:0-7392 GCA_964522245.1 uncultured bacterium
TCGGACCAGCGGCCATAAATTCAGATATTTGATCTGCGCTCAAACCGAACTCCGCCAATACCTTTTGCATTTCGACTTTCTCCTGCGCCGTATAAAGGTTATCATTCGTGACAACCTTTGCCAAACCCTTGATCAAATCGATGGTATAGATCATAGCAGCGTCAACCGATATACCCGCTATAGGTAACGTAAGAACCGGATCAACATTCAATTCTCTAAATACATATTCAAGAAAACTTTTGTAATATTTCCAACTATTCTTATCACCATACTCAGTACCCTCAAGAATTTTATCCATCTCAGCATCTGTTATGTTACCGGATACATATTCTACAAACAGATTAGCCGGGGTATACTCTCCTAAATTCATTGTCTCAAGTTGCTTGTAAAGACTATTAAGTTCTACAAGAATCGGTCTGACCCTTGCCTTTATCAATTCAAGAGAAAGATAATGATTAACCGCCAAAGCCAAAGTACTGTCTGCCGCAGGAATACGTATTACAGAATCAGAATACTCCTCAACGCCATCGACGCCATCCGGAGCAATCGTTAAGACATAGCCATTCGGGAAATTCTTTCTAAAATCCCTGATTTTTTGTCTTTCCAACTCTAGCTTTTCAGCATCGTCAATAGGAAATTCAATGTTAATATATACGTTACCACGTGCCTTATCCGCATCATACAATCCTTTATCCC
This sequence comes from uncultured bacterium, assembly GCA_964522245.1. Classification (GTDB taxonomy): domain Bacteria; phylum Auribacterota; class Auribacteria; order Auribacterales; family Auribacteraceae; genus CAZFUR01. The sequence goes on from CAZFUR010000086.1 coordinate 697, forward strand.
GATCGGCTTTATACGCTTTGTGTAAATCACCGGCTATCAAATCTGACATCAACATATTTTCTATCATACCGCCTGTACTGGTATAAAAGACTATATTCGGTCTTTGTATCAGGTCTTCCTTACCGAAACGAGTATTATGATCAAGTTCTGCGAATTCTTCATCAGACAACAGACTAATCATAGGATCCGAAGGATTCTCCGGAGTAACGGCAATAATCAGTCCTACCGGATTGGTTTTATCCTGTCTGAATGCATCATAGCCAAAGTTTATACGAGGTAAATACTCGGCAATACCCTTATTGACGTTATCTCTGCCCGGCTCACCCCGCCTAGGCATAAACAAGAAAACCATACCACCCGGAAATAACGGAGCGTAATACCCATGTTTCATTGTCGCTAACTCTTTATATATCTGCATATTACCCGTTGCGGCAAACATCTTAGATATAGCGTTCGCCGACGATGCCAAATCACCAACCTTCGCAACGTTCATAGAACTAAGTTTATTCCAACCTCTTTTGTCCTCTCGTATAGCCTTTAACATACGGTCCATATTGATTCTATTGTTAGTACCCTCTTTATAAAAATCGGCATACAACTTTTTCATTCCGTCTACCTGAGCCTTAAGAACATCAATACCTTTTTTGATATTAGCCTTAGTTTCAAAACCTTGAGCAGACCTTACGGCGGATATATGTTGCAATAATAAATCAGCTCCAACGTATTCCGACAACAAAGCATCTTTACCTAATGTCTTCATTAAACCCGCATTTCTAAGACGCTGTTTAGTTTGACCAACAACGACTAACTTAGCTCCTTGAGCAACAATTTTACTTAAAAGATTTTTCTCATAACCCGCATCCGGAGCTAACGCCACAATAATATCACCCTGCTTTATATCTTTGATCGCATCAGAATATTTACGCTTTATTACCGGAATATCATTCACAGGCATATATGTATCTTCCAAGTGCTCCAGAGTATGTGTATGCTGACCACCGCCTATGACAATCACTCTTTTAGCATTTTTTATATCCGCCTTAGATAACCTCGAGACGGTTGCATCAATTTCCACCTTATTTCCGGGAGTATACGTATCCAGCATTTTAGATAAAGTCGCCACCTTCATATCCAGAACCGACTGGTTCGGAGCATCAAAAGAAGGAGTCTCCGTTATATGGTTTCTGTTAATAAAGTCAAGAGGTAGAGAACCACATATAGCCCTAAACAACTCCGTCATTTTTGTCTCATACTCGTTAGCGATTGACGGCAAACCGATACCTCCAACCATAATATTGACATTGTTCATGCTTTTATAAACATCACCCAGAGGAACACCTGTTTTTCTCAAGTAATCAAAAAAACCACCTTTTTTCGTGAGAATCTTCTTCATACCATCGGGAGCACGACACATATCTATGGTTTTTAACATAAGATCCGGAATCTTACGCATCTCAGCAATAGCTTTGTCCACATCATCCTCATTTATCAAACCAAGCATCAGGGATATTTTCAGGGAAAGAAGTCTCATCGCCACAACCTGATTGGTATTAGAGCCGGTAGCCGCAACCGCAGATTCATCAACACTTCTTGTTATAATAGACCACAAACTACCTTTAGCAATAGTATCGCAAGTACTTCCTTCTCTATTAGTGAGAACCAAAACTTTACCGCCATCATTAAGCGCACGCTTAGCATTTTGTATCGCAACACCGGTTGTTCCAGACTGAGAAACAATAAAAGAAACCGTATAATCTTTAGTAACCAACACAGGATAAGACGTTTTTACAATATCAGCGTCCAAAGCCATATCCATTAACTGCAAGCCTTTCGACCTCGCCTCTTCCATAGCCAACTGCAAAGCATTCAGAGAAGTACCGCTACCGCCACCGACAATATTAAAAGTTTTAGATAATAATTTGGCTATCCCTGTGTCATTAAGCCCCAATTTCAACTTGTTTTTACCATCTACCACCTCTGTTAAATTATCCAACGTCCAACCGATAGTTTTTGATTGAGCCGAAGCCTCAATCTCAAATGCAGACAATTTTGAATATTCTTCACGATCCAAAACTTTATTCCAAGTCGCGCTTGTCTTTTTCACTTGAGGAACAGATTCAACCCCGGTAAGAGCGTCTATCCTATGCAATGATTTAGCAAGCTCCTCCTTGGATTTGCCCATCATCTCTTCTTTTGTCAGATAGAAAATCCCGTAGTTGCCGGCAGAAACCATCTCGATAGATCCTCTCGCCAACTGAAGAATACCCGGTAAAACCGTCTCAGGTTCACCGGTCTCTTCACTGAATCCTTTCAGCGGACCGAAAGCACGCGGTTCAGACGAGATATAAACATCTGATTGACCATCTACCTCGCCAATCCCCATGTAACAATCTGTGGATTTAGGACCAAATCTACCTGCGAGTATATGATTTAGATCTTGTCCGGTAGAAACGTTAAGAGTCATCGACGTTACTTTACCGGTATTTGTAATAAAAATACCCGCTTTATCGGCATCGGTCGCGAATATCTGAAATTCACTAATCATTGCCGACCTTTTTGCCGACCACTCAGAAGGAGAAACTGAAGCTTTTGCCGCTTTCAGCTCCATTTTCCATTGATTGAATATATCAAGAACGTTTGGAGACACATTCTTTATGATAGACCTGATTTTTTCGGCTGTAATAACACCCGTTTTAAATTCAGGTAAGTCTGATTCACCCGTCAGAATAAGCAAAATATCTTCCATAGGATTATTTGAATAAAGAGCCGTAAACTCTGTTGTAATATTATCCACGGCTTTATTGATAGCAAACTCACCACTAACAATCTGAGACAACGCAAAAAATTTGTACTCACCAAAAAATCCGTTCTCTTTGATATAATCGTCGTCTAAAACGTTAGGGTTATCCAACATATTGTAAATCAAGGCTAAAGCAGCAACAGGATATGTCTCGCCTTTTTTATATTTAATCTTCGCTAGTGTATCGGACGACACACCTAACTCAGCCAACTTTTCTTTCAGTAAACCTTCATACTCCGTATCAAGAACAACCTTTCCCTCCTCTATTTTATCAATTGTAATACCATGTCTCTCGGCATTTGCAAGGAAAGAAGCATCCGCACCTCTTAAAAGCTCTGCTATATCGTTAAGATTTGTGAGACCAAAAAGATCATCTAAGTCCGATTCCGAAACAATAGAGCATTCATCAGGGGTAAAACCGTTAACAAACTCATTTGTCAATAAATCAGGATTCATACCCAACGCTTGAAGTCTTGAGATCAATGCTTTATGATATCCATCAGAATAAGCGTTACTTTTCAATATATTTGACGCATTAAGCATACTCTCTACTGCTTCTACCAACCTAAACAACTTCTTCAATACTATCTGTCCGGGAACAGTTTGCACATTACCCTGAGAATCTTTTGTTACACTCAGTCTCGCGAACAAATGAGTTACTACCTCTGTATCACTTGTCGATATAAATTTATCGGCGTATACATCTTTCAAGATATTTTTATACATCATGTAAGATTCAAAATCGCCATTAAATCCGAGAGAAACGGAAACCGGAGTATCTAATCCGTCTACTTTGTAATCATAAACTTCATGGTGCGCATTCTCAGGTCTATCGTCACCTTTGGTTTTATACCTTGTGTGTTGTAAAATTGTGTGTACAGGTGTGACGGTTTTTCCGTTTTTGGAAATTTCATATTTATCATTTGCGGCATCTATATTTAAATCTATGTCACCCAGAAGAGACGATAAGATTATACCCATTTTATGATCTAAATCGGCATTAATCATGCTTTCATACATGGTAGCAGGACCAACACCACGAGAAGAGGTGAGTATGTTCAAATACTCCTTGCCATTCTCCTCAACAATATTAATTGACCAATCGGTATCCTGTTCCAATCGATGCTGAATTCTACTAGCTAAATCATCATAAGCGTTCTCGCCCACAAAACCTTCAAACCCCATTTTTTTCAATTCATCCAAAGGATACGCAACTTTTATACTACGTCCGTAAGCGTCAAAACCACGTCCCTGAAGCACAGCACCGATAATACCGATATTGGCAACACTCCCGCCTCCACCGACACCACAAGATCCAACTACATCCAATTGCTCATTCCTGTCTAAGACACGAACGTACACCGATTTCAATAACTCGGCAATTTTCTGCCCCATCACATCATTCTTCTGAGCAATGAGAACATTACCTGTAAAATTATCATAATACTTGGCTATTATCGAACCGATACCATCGATATTCCTCGGCTCATTTAACGCAAAATCATACGAGGTAAAATAACCATCATCTCTCTTCGTAAATGCGACATAATGACCAAGCCCGTCTTTTTCAAAATGAAGGATCATTGTGTCACCAATATCAAGAGTCTCAAATAGAACCCTGAATCTGGAAACCTGATCCGGTCCCTCAGCATCCACAAATAAAGCCTGCGAATCTTGACCAAAGATCTGGTATGCTTTTGCTATAGAATACAGACTATTTTCAACCATTCCGTTTTTATTGACAGAAACTTTACCCTTCATACGCTGATCTATAAGAGGCAACATACCCGATAGAATCTGTTCACGTTCCGCCTCGAGACCATCAAAAACCTTATCACCTATCTTGACTCTATCATGGAAAACAGCGCCTGCGGCTATAGCGCAAGTAAGTTTATCCTGAACCGTTCCATCCGTATATCCTAACAACTTGTCTTTTAACTGAGCAGGATCGGTTATTCCCGTCAAATCAATATCTTGTAGAGAAGGAGCTTCCGCGACAAAATCAAGGAGATTTCTATAAAGAGCGTTGTTCGGATTATTTACGATAGACTCAAACAATTTATCCAAATTATCAACCGAAAAACCTATACCTCTTTCTATATCAGCGTACCCGGCAAGTCCAATATCTTCTTGTTCCGCTACTTTATGTAACTCTAAAAGAGCCTCAAAAATATCTGAGGAAACAGCACCTTGCTTTAAGGTTACAGTTTTTATAGGTTCAGGTCTATTATTGTCATCTAACTTATAAAGAACAAGACTATTCGAATCAGTATCTATGTTGATACCGCCTCTGAATTTATAATCAGTTATATCTTTTAGAGCTACGCCTTCCACGTCTGCGTTAGGTAGCATTGCGGTATACGCATCAACAGGTGACAAAAGATAAGGTTTCACTCCATCAACCGACACAGCACTATACACATTTAAAACGTTGCCTTGTTGCAAAGCTCTAACTCTTCTTCCACTGGGTAAAATTATGCTCCCCTTTGCAATTAACTCAGGCAATTTATTTTGTAAAGCTATTGAGTCTTGCGCAGTAACATCAGAATAGTTAGAAAACAATTTCACACTATCAATACCGGCTTTAGCTAAAACAGCCTGATCGTTTTTAGCCAACCCCGAAACTCTGGCAACCTTAGCCACTATTTTATTAGGTGAGACTCTGGAATTTAATAAATAAGAAATCGTTGGCGAAACAACACCGCCTTGGACATCGATCATACTTTTTGTTTTGAGATCATCTAAAGAAATATCGTCTTCTATATCAGATAAAGCGATCGGTCTGCCGCTTGCAAGAGCGTTCTCCATTTTAGCATCCAACCCGCTTCTTGCGTCGACTATCTTCATATCTGGGCTTTGAGCCATCGTCACAAATGTATCTTGATTTATAATGGCAAACGAATAATTACCGACTTGCACAGTACTAACGCCTTCAAGCGAATCTACTTTGCCGTCTTTAACAGCCATGTAGAATTTTTGAGCACCAATCTCGAACGACATATACCTAACATCGTTGACGGAAAAGTAATTTGTAAAAACCAATGCAGGGTTATAACCTGTCTGCTTGACAAGATCTTCCAGATTAGCCACATCAGGATGCGACTCCAATAATGTTTTAAAAGCCTTAGTGAATTGCTCTTTTTTAGCAACATCAGGCAAAATCGAACTTTCCCCCAAAACCAAAGAAACCTGTAAATCATTAGCCGTTAACTGATTCTCTATTTCCGTTCCGACACCGACCAAACGAGACAGATAATACTGTTTTTTCGGTTGCTCAGTAATCAAAGGAGACACAACCTTATAGGAAATACCTTGTTCCTCTAATATCTCTTTTATTCCCTCAGTATGAAAACCACCCGTGATTAATACGGCAATATTTGTATCTTCAAGATCCATCTCCGCAATAGTGTTTTCTATTAAGGCTTCATTCCTCTTTGCGGCGATTCTATAAAACTCGTCTAACAAAGGTAGTCTCTGATTGATCAAACCGTAATCTTTGGAAAAATTAAACGGAATACTGTATGTAGGCAAATGTTTTTCTAGAAAAGCAACAAAATCTTCAGAAGTAAAAGAACCTTTATCAGCCTGATAAGCCTTCAACTCTTTTTTTGACACCTTCAAGGCGAATAACTTCTTTAACACAGCTATTTTATTAGATAATGCTATAAGTTCTTTTTGTGAAGGATCGTTATACAACGACTCTTTTATCTTGGAATCCAATTCCCGGGCTTCATTGACCACTTCAACATCATCGACATTCTTGTAGAGATCAAGATAGCTCATATAAGTCGTTACATTGGAAAACGATGATATATCAACAGATGTTTCGTCAGACAAATTTTTAACATATCCATAAAAGCTTGTAGGAGACAGTTTACCGACCTTATAGAACAGAT
>CAZFUR010000087.1:0-6732 GCA_964522245.1 uncultured bacterium
TCTGTTTCGCTTTAATGATTACTTCTTTTCCCGCTATGATGGGGGCACGGTATCTCACTTTTATCTCGCCTGCGAAATAAAATCTTTGTTCCGGTGCCGAAGCCGCCCACGTCATCGCCTCGTCTAAAACGGTTGCGGTTATTCCACCGTGAAGTATATCAGGATAACCACAATAATTTTTTTTCGGAACAATCAAGGAAGTAACCTCACCGTTCTCGAAATAAAGAGACATATTCAGCCCAAGCTGATTGTCCTCTCCACAACAAAAACATCCGCTAAAAGAGGGTAGTCGTAATTTCATATTGCCATCCCAAACATTAAAAATTTTATTTACAAAAACAAAGTCGCCCGGACCGTTCCATCAAGACAAAAAGAGCAAGAGAGGATAACTCAGAATTACAGATTAACATAAGGATAAATATTTTCCATCGAAAAAATATTTTATTTGTTATACAATCACCGTTTGAGGTGTTATCTCATGGGTACTCAGTTGTAGAAAAAATTCGTCTGGAATCTGCGTTTTTGAATATTTGTTTGCGCTATACCACGGGGAGATTTTGTTGTGGAACCTTTGTTGAGGATACTGTACATAGAGGATAATATAGACGATATATTCTTTTTTAACCATGTTCTTAAAAAGGTTAGCCCGGATACGCAAATCGATAAGGTTGAAGACGGAGAAAAAGCGTACGAGGTGTTATTGAGGGATATCGAAAAATACCAGTTGGTCTTTGTAGATGTAAAGTTACCTCGTTTTAGCGGAATAGAAATATTATCCAGATTAAAAAAAGAAAAAGGCAACGTCCCTGTAGAAAAAATCATAATGCTTTCCACTTCAAAAAATAATACCGATAAATATAAAGCTATGGAGCTGGGTGTGAACGAGTTTCTGCAAAAACCCGTTGATGAGAAATTGATAAAGGCTTTGTTTAATAAATTCGGTTATGTATAGAAAAAAAACTATTGGATAAGTATTTTTGTAACCAACATCTCTGTTTTTAGCAACCCGGGTTTAGATGTCCTTATCGATGTTTGGATTCTGGTTACCCGCAATGCTTGTTGTGAGATTTGTAGATCGTATATAAATTTTGATAACGATACGATATCGGATTCGGCTTCCAATTCAATCACGTAGAATTTATAGAAATCTTTGTCTTTGATCTGTTGAGGTTTGATATCGTTGATATGTACACCGTTTTGTGTTGCGGAGTTCTCGATCTCTTTGAGTATTTGAGCCGTTTTCTCTTGGTCGGAACCCTCGAATTTGAGCTTTTTTTCGTACGATCCGTAGTTCGTTGCGATAGTTGAGGCGCGACTAAGTATTATTTTGTTACGGCTGAGCTGTTTTGTGCAGCGTTCTATTTTAGAATCTAGTCCTTGCCAGTAAATCCACAGTGGTTCTATGCAGTAAAGATACAGCAATGTCATGGAAATTGTTAAGACGGTTATGTATAAAAGTCGTTTCTCACGATCGGATAGTTGTTTTAACATACTCATATCAAGCGTCTTTCTCTTCTTTAATTGTTGAGCATTGAATCTCAAAATCCACGACCTCTTTTTTCCCTACTTTTCTTCTTTTTACGCCTCTTGATGAGACTTTCTCGAAAAACGGTGAGTTTTCCAAAGTAGGAATCAGGTCGAATACCTCAGACATACTGTTGGCTGTTCCCTTGATTACAATATATTTAGATTCATCGTACAAAAAGATTTTTAAGAAAATATTGTCAGGTATAATCTGATAAAGTTCGCGTAAAAAATCAAGGCTTGACCGGTCGGAGCCGAGTTGTTGTTTGATTGTGTTTACCCTATCACGCATAGTTTCCAGTTCGCGCACTTGTGGAGCGGATCGGTTGATCTGTTCTTCTAATCGGGCGATGAATTTAGATTTTCGGTCGATCTCAAAATAGAAGTTCAGTACTCCGCAGACCATTATCCCCACAATTAAAGAAGCGGCAACCGCAAACTTGGCAAGACGAGACATATTATGCCGTTTTTGCTTTATATCGGAAGGCAACATATTCAGTATCCTGTCCGTTCCCGGTAAAAGTAGCCCGATCACAGCCATAAGAGAGATGTCTTTACCGTTGATTCGGCTTTTGTCTTTAAATTTGTCAAGTCCGTCTACTTTTGAAGTGATATCAAAAATTTCTACAGGCACCTGAAAACGGTTGCTTATGTTACGCTCGATATTGTCAAAATTATTTATACCGCCCGTTAAGACGATTTTTTCGATAAAAAAATCACTATGTTCTCTTGTGAAAACAGCCAATGAGCGTCTCAGTTCATCCATCAGTTCAGATTGCCAATTTATATTGGCGGAATCCTTTTGAAACTTTTTTTCTTTTAGAATGAGATGCAGTATTCCAAGAGTAATTCCACGGGTGAACAGCAGGTTGTCCCCGTTTATTATCTGGATGTTGGTGTGAGAATAATCTATATCGATTATGGCGGTAGCGGGTGTTTTATCTGATGAATCGGGTTTTTTATCTGTTTTGTCCATGAAATACAGGTATGTGCGCAAAGACGCTTGAGAATTAATATCTATTCTGTCGGTTGATATATTTATCTGGTCGAGGGTATTTAGGTGTTGGGATATTACGTTTTTGTGTGCGATTGCTAGCATGACGTCGGAAAAACCGTTTTCCTGATTGGTTATTTCATAATCCACAATCATATCTTCTCTGTTGTATGGGATCTGTTTTATCGCCTGAAAACTTGCCATCTCGTCTAATTCTTTGGGATTGACGGATGGGAGTTTTATGAATCTGATCGTACTGAGGTTTCTCGGAAAACAGGATACGACTCTTTTGGTTTTGAACCCGTTTTTTTTGAGAAAATCGCCTAGAAATTTGGGAACTTCGTCGTAGGAGAAATATTTCAATTCTTCAACCGCTACGTTTTCTATGACTATTTCGCCTGTGGTTTTCAGTCTGGTTTGCAACACTTTTACGCACGCCGAATCAATCTCTATGTTTGTATGTGGTTTGCGGTACCGGCGGTCTATTTTGAGTTGCTGAGTTTTTTTTCTCTTTTTCTTATCTGAAAACATAAACTGTAAATCTCTCCCGAAATAATGTTTACCGAAGTTTACCATAAAATTCGGCTAATCTTCAAAATATTTTATAATTCTCATCGGGTCTTTCTTTTTTGGGTCGGCTAACAAGGTAAGCGGTTTGGTCTGTTTTTTTTTGGTCAGATTCTTTTTTGGTATATTTTTTGATCGTGTGACAATGGCGCAGACACGTCTTTTCATGTTTTTATTTTCTATGGAGACGGTCGCATCTATTTTAAATGTATCGGATATCACGTCGATAACTTTTTTTGTTCTCAACCAGTTCAGCATACTGAGTTTTCCCGATTCATGGGTTTCTAGCGCGGTTTCTATGTTTTTATTTTTAAAGACGTTATCGTCTTCTGTTCCCGGTAGACCGTCCTCGCCGTTTCTGTACTCGATAACCAATCTGACCATTTCTTCCCTGTCGGAATCTGAGAATTGTTTTTTGTCTCCTTGACACACGAACAAAGCATCCAAAACTTCTTTAGACGCCGTATTTATGTTTACGGTTCCTTTGCCGTAGCAGGTTATAATATCTTTTAATTTGGCTCGTCGTTTGTTCTTTTCGCTACTGGAATCATAAAAATCTTTTATGAAATGTAACTCCTCAATCAGGGGGATAGCCCCATGGCGTGCTTTGTATCCGTAGGTATTTCTGTACCATGCGTTCAGGTCTTTTCCGCCTCGTCCTTTTTTTCTCCAGTGGGTTATCGCTTTTACGATATCTTTATCCATAGCGAAATGTTCTTTCCAGTAATCGGATTCAAGAATTGCTTTTGGGACGGTGTTTATATTTATTTTACCGCATTCATCGGAGGCACCGTAGAGTGTGATTTTCTGTTCGTCGTTGTTATCTGCCGTATGAGAGACGGTGATTTTGGCGTTACCGTATTGGGCATCTTTGAAATCCGATTCCGAATTGCTCCAGTATTCGTTGAGGGTATCTACTTTATCTTGTTGATCGTTTGCGATTCTAGAGAACACTTTGTATACGGCAAGTTGCCCTAAATATCCGCATCGGATTTTATCAAGATAAAAACTTGTTATGCGTAACTCTATCGAACTGCGGTATCCCAACCCTACCGCAAACAGAGAAAGGATAGCCAAAAGCCACATAACCATTATAATGATAGTTCCTCTTTCTTTCATTCTATACCTTCTTCTTTTTTCGGTAATTCTAAAGTTCCGTGCGGTATGAAAACTATTTTTTCAAAGGTTAAATTTTCTTTTTTTGTGTCGCCTCCCAAAACGAGTTTGATCTTTACACCCATAGGAATTTTGTCTTTCAATTTCCATTCGTTTTCCCATCTGAAGGGGGGTAGTGTATCGTCTAGCAGTAGTTCTTCTTCCGGTACGGCAAAAGGGTATTGAAAACTAAGTTCCACTACTCCGGGAGCAAACTCTTTAGGTTTCACTCTGCTCGGTTCCAGACTTTGCAGAAAAGTTTCTTTTTTTCGTGTGAGTGTTTTGTATCGATCTCTGTAAGATCGTTTTTCCAAAGAATAAGTTATTTTAAAAATATTTGTATCAAAGACCCCTTTGGCTTTTTTATCCGCTTTTGTGACAACTGAAGTGATTGGGAAATATATCTCATTTGCTTTGCCCACAAACTGAATATAAGAAAAATATACGCAGTTTCTTATATCGGATGAGATATTATCAAGCACGACTCTGGCGGTTTGTTGTTTTGTCGATCCTTTGTCGCCACGTTTCCAAGCCACAATACCCACCGATAAGGCGGAGTACAAAGCAACCGTTATTGTCGCGAACAGCGATATGGCGATGAGCAACTCTATGAGTGTAAAATTTTGTTTTTTATCCATTATCCGCTTCCTCACCAAATCCATCGGCGAATTCTTCGGGTTGTTTTCTCATTACAGCCGTCTGATACGATAACTCTTTCGGGCTTTTTCTATAACGCCATTTTACAGTAGCGTTTATTACATAAAGAATATATACAGGTTTATCCACTTCAGAATTCGGATCATCATCTGTTTGATCGATATCCTCTAATTCATCCATTGGAGGAAGGTCGGGTAAGATTTCTTCTATGGTCACATCCCACTCATACATTGAGTTTGGCGGATCGAATTTTCCCGAAGAACTACCGGGCGGGATTTCTTTTAGCGACGTTTTGTCCCAGATTATCTGATCGAGCAGGTTTGATGCCGTAGCGTATTGTTGCGATACTATTGAGGCGGCGAGACTGGTTGTGTACGTCTTCATTATAGCGACCGTTCCAACCGAGATGATGGTTATCGCAAGTATCACCTCTAACAGCAAAAAACCGGATTTGTGATTGTTCTTTTTACAACAGATCATAATCTCTTTTTCTCACGAAACAGTCTAATCAGTCCGACCATTTTTTTTGTCGTTATAGTGTATACCATATCTTTTTTTCCCGTTACGTAGATTACGCATTCGTCCGCTTGACCGTTTGGGTAGAATAGTACAAAATCTTCTCTGGGTTCATCAATATCGAATTCTATGCCTTTGGGAAAGAATATTTTTTTACCGAGTGATCCGTGAACGGCTTCGAATTCGGGATTGTTGTTTTTTTTATCTTCATCGTTTTTTACAGTGGTTTCCAGACAGAACGCCATCTCATCTTCAAAAAAGTGTATGCGGAACTGTTTTCTTTCTATGACGGCTCTCTCTCTGGCATAGTTCATCAATTTTACAAGATTATAAACGGAACTTCTGAATTTGATCGTCTCGTAGGTCGCTCGAAATCTTGGTGTGGCGATGACTACAATAATACTGATTATCAGTACCACCAACGATAATTCTATCAGAGTGAACCCGAGCGGTTTATTCTTTGCTCCAGTTGGTGATGTCATCCCCGCCTCCTTCTTGACCGTCGGGACCGTAAGAATATAAATCGTAATCATCGGTGTTGTGAGAACCGGGATATTTGTATTGATAAGGATTGCCCCAAGGATCGTTGAAATTTTTTGATTTGAGATAAGGTCCTTTCCATCCTTTATCCGATGAACTTTTCAAAGCGCTAAGACCGGCTTCGGTTGAAGGATAATGTCCGCAATCGATCTCCATAAGTTGCAGTGCTGTTCCGTATGCACCTGCTATTTCGCTGGCGGCGGTTTGTATTTTAGCTACTTTCGCTTTACCTGTAAATTTTACGGCGGCGACAGTCGCTAAAATACTCATAATGATTACAACTAGCATTAACTCTATTAAACTGAAACCACCATTGATTTGTTTGTTTCTCACAATCATTTTTCGCTCCCTTTGTTATCGGTAAATTTAAGAATGTTCAGTTATAAAACTCAGCCCATTTTTTTTCTAAATCGACCAGTTTGTCTATTGTTCCTTCGTACGTGAATCGCAACGATTGTTCAACTGTTTTGTCTTTGCGTAGTCCGCTTATAAACTCAGAGAATTTTCTGTTGCCGTATTGTCTTATCATGAAACCTATTATACTGCGTGCCTGCTGATAAAACAAGATTACTTTCTCTTTATCAAACTGTTTTAGATCGGATACGTTATTTAGAACGGTTATCTCGAATACGGAACCTTGCTTTAACATTTTTGTTATATAGGAATCGGAACTTTTTTTGTTTTCTTCATATTGAGCGATTCCTTCATCTATCCACAGAGGTATCGGTTTATCTACGTACTCGTGTACGATAATATGAGCCAATTCGTGCGGCAGTAAC
>CAZFUR010000087.1:6742-7379 GCA_964522245.1 uncultured bacterium
ATAGATTACTCTGTTGCGATAGTCCGCTCTTCCCCCTGACCATGACGGGTCACCGAGTATTGTTTGATATTCCTCTTGTGAGTCAAACAAGATTATCTTGCATCGTCTGCGCCATGTCCAAAAGTTTCCGTAACGGTTGATTCCCAGGTCTTTCTCTATACTATTATAATAAAATTCTGCTTTTTTCAGTATTTTTTCAATAAAATCATCATCGCATTTATAACGGACTATAAAATGTTCGCTCTTTTTTGTCTTAAAAGATTGGTCTTCGCATAAAACGTGAGACGCAAAAAAAACTGTTACAAAAACAATAGTCCATAATCTAAAAAAGTTCATTAATTTGCCACGTTGCTTATGTCGAAAATGGGCAGAATCATACTTACTACTATTGCTCCCAGAACAGCCCCCAGAACAATAATCATCAAAGGTTCTAGCAGTGTTGTAAGTGTTTTGATTGTCCTGTCGACCTGTTTTTCGTAAGAAGTTGCAACTTTTTCTAACGATTTTTCCATGTGACCGCTTTCTTCACCGACAGAAACCATGTTGATAAATAATGCGGGAAAATAGTTTATTCTCCTCAAACATTCGCCTAGTTTTGCACCTTTAGATATATCGTCGGCAATTTTTTTTAGGTCAT
>CAZFUR010000088.1:0-7335 GCA_964522245.1 uncultured bacterium
TAATGCCGTTTGTGATCTTTGTTTTTAAGTTGGTCGGCGGGTTCCGGCCCGGGCGGAAGGGCTAGACGAGCCATGGCCCCTTATGGTCATTTCCGATCAGGTAGCTCCTGTATCTTTAAAAACCCATGTTGTTGATCCTGTGCCGTTTGCGATAATGGGAAAAGATATTGCAAAAGATAGTGTAATGGTGTATAACGAGCGTTCGGTAAAAAAAGGGGCATACAGAGGCAAAGACGGGTTTAAGGTTATGTCACTGTTTTTAAAGAAGTAGGAATTTTGTAAAAGAGGTAATAAGTTGTGTTATGGGTTTAATTGTTAAAAAATTCGGAGGGACCTCTGTAGGTGATTCTGAAAAGATAATGAATGTTGCGCGGCGCATTGTAGATTCTAAAAAGTCCGGTAATGATGTTGTCGTTGTAGTATCGGCGATGTCCAAGACTACCGATGATCTGATCGCCATTTCCAAAGAGATTACATCTAATCCGTCTGACAGAGAGATGGATATGCTTATATCCACAGGAGAACAAATTTCCGTAGCATTGTTGGCTATGGCGATTCATGAGCTTGGTGAGGATGCTATATCTTTGACGGGAGCGCAGGTTGGTATCACCACCGACAATGTTCACACGAAAGCTAGAATTTTGGATATAAAGACAGATAAACTCACTGAAGAGATAAAAAAGGGTAAAATAGTAATAGTTGCCGGTTTTCAAGGAGTTAATATAAAAAACGAGATCACGACTTTAGGGCGTGGCGGGTCGGATACGACGGCTGTTGCGCTAGCGGCTGTCCTGAAGGCGGATTTGTGCGAGATATACACAGATGTTGATGGTGTTTTTACGGCAGATCCTAGAATTGTCGAAGACGCCAGAAAACTATCTGAAATTACCCATGAAGAGATGTTGGAAATGGCGAGTCTTGGTGCTAGAGTTTTGCAGTCGAGATCGGTTGAGTTTGCGAATAAATATAATGTTAGATTATGTGTACGATCAAGTTATAATAGGTCGGAGGGAACCTTTATAGTCAAGGAGGCTGATACTATGGAAGAGCCTGTCATAAGAGGGGTAACCGCTAACGCCGATGAGGCAAAAGTTACCTTACAGAAGTTGCCGGATACTCCCGGTGTTGCTGCGAGATTGTTCAAAAAATTGTCGGAAGAGAACATTAATATAGATATGATTATCCAGAATGTCAGTGACAGTGGTTATACGGATATATCTTTTACTATGGATGAGTGTGAAATATCAAAAATAAAACCTATACTTGATAAATGGGTTAAGGAGGTTGGTGCCACTGGAGTTTCCGTGAATGAGTCTATCGCGAAAATTTCTGTGGTTGGTATTGGTATGCGTTCTCATTCCGGAGTAGCGTCCAGAATGTTTTCTGCGTTAGCTGAGGCTGATATAAATATATCCATGATCAGTACATCTGAAATAAAGATTTCATGTGTAATTGACAAGAAGGATTCAAATAAAGCTGTTCAGGTTCTTCATAACGAATTTGAACTTGGCAAATCGTAAAATAAGGAATTTATCATCATGAAAGTTAAAATATATGATACAACGTTGCGTGACGGTTCTCAAGCCGAGGGTATATCTTTTTCCGTTGCGGACAAAATAAGGATAGCGTTGGAATTAGATAAAATAGGTGTCGATTATGTTGAGGGTGGATGGCCCGGGTCGAATCCTAAGGACATAGCGTTTTTCGATCAGATTCGGGACTATGATTTGAAAAATACAAAAATCGCTGCGTTTGGATCTACAAGGCGGGCTAATACTTTGGCACAAGACGATGCTAATCTAAATAAACTGATTGAGTCTGAGGCTCCTGTTGTCACGATGTTTGGTAAATCGTGGGATTTGCATGTGCTGGAGATACTGAAAACGACGCTTGATGAGAATTTAAAGATGATTTTCGATAGTATCAAATTTACGAAAAGTCATGGGCGTACAAGTTTTTTTGATGCGGAACACTTTTTTGACGGTTATAAATCTGATCCAAAATATGCTATTGAGACAATAAAATCCGCATCCGACGCAGGTGCCGACTGTATCATTCTTTGTGATACTAACGGTGGTACAATGCCCGGTGAGATATTGTCGATAGTTGAGGCGGTAAGAAAAGCTGTCGTTACACCTATTGGTATACATTGTCACAATGACAGTGGTTTGGCGGTTGCCAATTCATTGTTGTCGGTTGAGGCAGGTGCGGTGCATATACAAGGCACGGTGAATGGATTTGGTGAGAGGAGCGGTAATGCGGATTTGACTAGCATTATCCCCAACTTGAAACTGAAATATGGTTATGATGTGGTTACCGATAAGCAGTTGACAAAGTTGTGTGATCTATCTCAGTTTGTAGATGAACTTGCGAATCGAAGACATAACAGTATGGCTCCTTATGTCGGTCTGTCCGCTTTTGCTCATAAGGGTGGAATGCATGTTAATGCGGTACAGAAAAATCCTATAAGTTTTGAGCATGTCAATCCGAAACTTGTCGGTAACAAAAGGCGTGTTTTGATATCGGAATTGTCCGGTCGGAGCAATATTTTTCTTAAAGCGAAAGAGTTGAATATAGATCTGAAAGCTAACACTCCTGAAGTAAAAGAAATACTTCAGAAACTGAAAGATCTTGAACATGCGGGATACGATTTTGAAGCGGCGGAGGCGTCTTTTGAGTTGCTGGTGAGAAAAACTCTTCAGAAACACAAAAACTTTTTTGATCTGATCAGTATGCGTATAATAGTCGAGGAGCGTGGCGGGGAAATTGTCACGGAAGCCACTCTAAAGATACAGGTCAACAGTGTGGTTGAGTATACCGTGGCGGAAGGTGACGGTCCCGTCAATGCTATGGACAATGCCTTGCGAAAAGCCTTAAAGAGATTCTATCCGTCGTTGGTAGATGTGGAACTGGTCGATTTTAAGGTCAGAGTCATAGAAGGAACGAAAGGCACGGGTGCGAAGGTGAGAGTTCTAATTGAGTCTCAGTGTGATGGTGAGATATGGGGTACCGTGGCGGCGTCGGAGAATATCATAGAAGCCTGTTGGAAGGCTTTGTCCGACAGTGTCGAATATAAATTACTCAAAGATGAATTAAATAAAGCATAAATATCTTTTTTGATAGGAGTGTTATGGATATACCTAAACAGTATTCCCCAAAAGACACGGAGTCTAGGTGGGAGTCATTTTGGTTAGACGGCGGTTTTAATCGAGCGGATTGTGAAAATAGTGGCAGAAAGTATGCCATTGTTATCCCTCCGCCCAATGTTACTGCGGCCTTGCATATGGGGCATGCTTTGAACAATACGGTTCAGGATATACTGATCCGCTGGAGAAGAATGCAAGGATGTAATACCTTATGGATGCCGGGGACGGATCATGCGGGCATTGCTACTCAAAATATGGTTGAGAAGCAGTTGGCGAAAGAGGGGAAGAAAAGAGACGATTTGGGTAGAGAGGCGTTTATCGAAAGAGTCTGGCAGTGGCGTGAAACTTATGGTGGTAAGATAGTCAATCAGCTAAAAAAACTTGGGTGTTCGTGTGATTGGGATCGTGAACGTTTTACGATGGATGACGGCTTAAATAAGGCTGTTGTTGAGGTTTTTGTAAGGCTTTATGAAAAAGGATTGATATATCAGGGCAATTATATAATCAACTGGTGTCCTAGATGTCGTACGGCGTTGTCTGATGAAGAGGCGGAACACAAAGAATTGGACGGTGCGCTCTATTACATAGACTATG
Organism: uncultured bacterium; assembly: GCA_964522245.1. Classification (GTDB taxonomy): domain Bacteria; phylum Auribacterota; class Auribacteria; order Auribacterales; family Auribacteraceae; genus CAZFUR01. Next base: position 3,741 of record CAZFUR010000088.1, read on the forward strand.
AAGTTGAAGGAACAGACCAAAGAGTTACCGTAGCTACTACACGTCCTGAGACTATGCTTGGTGATACCGCGATTGCGTTGAATCCGTCTGATGAGCGTCTGGAGAATATTTCAGGTAAAAATATACTGTTACCTATCATAAAAAGAAAGATAAAGGTGATCTCCGATTCTTTCGTAGATTCTTCATTCGGTACAGGTATAGTCAAAGTTACTCCTGCGCATGACCCTAACGATTTTGAAATGGGACGCAGGCATAATCTGGAGTCTCTGAATGTAATGAATCCGGACGGTAGCATGAATGAAAATGCGGGTCCGTATGAGGGAATGGATCGTTTTGAGTGTAGAAAAAAGTTGGTTGAGGATCTGCGTGAACAGGGATACCTTGTTAAAATAGATAAACATACTCATGCTGTGGGGCATTGTTATCGTTGTCATACGGTTGTTGAACCTCGTTTATCGAAGCAGTGGTTTGTAAAAATGCGACCGTTGGCGGAACCTGCGATCAAGGTTGTCAAAGAGGGAAAGGTAAAGTTTATTCCGAAAAGATGGGAGAAGGTTTATCTTGAATGGATGGAGAATATCAGGGATTGGTGTATCTCGCGTCAGATATGGTGGGGGCATCGTATACCTGTTTGGTATTGCGTCGATTGTGGGGCGATTAATGTGGACAGAAAAACTCCTGAAAAATGCTCTAAATGTTCGTCCGTGAATCTTGAACAAGATAAAGATGTTCTGGATACATGGTTTTCTTCTTGGTTGTGGCCTTTTTCCACTTTGGGGTGGCCGGATAACAGCGAGGATTTAAAGTTCTATTATCCTACCGATACTCTAGTTACCGCTCCGGAGATACTGTTTTTTTGGGTTGCGCGTATGATTATGGGCGGTTTGGAGTTTATGGGCGATATTCCTTTTAAAGATGTGTATTTGCATGGAACGGTAAGAGATGCGACGGGTACAAAAATGAGTAAATCTTTGGGCAATACCATTGATCCGTTAGATGTGATTGACGAGTTTGGCGCAGACGCATTGAGAATTTCAATCGTTCTGATTACGGCTCAAGGACAGGATGTTTATCTGTCGCCGGATAAATTTGAGATAGGGCGGAATTTTGCAAATAAGATCTGGAATGCTTCAAGATTTCTTCTGATGAATTTTTCAGAATTGTGTCTTGATCGTGAAATTGATGATAGTAAATTGACTAATGATGATCGGTATATATTGTCGTTACTGAATAACACCGTAAAAGATGTAAATAGGGCATTGGAACAGTTCCGTTTTAATGAAGCGGCACAGATAACGTACGACTTTTTCTGGCATAGCTATTGTGATAGGTATATCGAGTCGGTTAAATCGGTCATTTATTGCGATGACCAGCCCTTAAAAGAGAATACGGGAAAAGTCTTGTTCCATGTGTTGGATCAGGTTTTAAAACTTCTTCATCCATTTATGCCGTACATTACCGAGGACCTGTGGCAAAGGTTACATGACGTTTTTGCCAAAGAAGATAAATCTGAGTATAAGACTGTAATGTGTGCTGTTTATCCTAAATTTGACGCGTCTTGTGTCGACGAGAACATTATTGATCTGATGGATCAAAAGTACGAGCTTATCTCAGCTGCCCGAAATCTCAGGAGCGAATACGATATCTCACCCGGAACGGAGATGAAGTTTATCATCAAACCTGAGACAGCATCGATAAAAGATTTGTTCTCGAAAGAGATTGTAAACATGAAAAAACTTATGAAAGCGTCTGATATAGCGATGGATATGGATTTTGAGCCTAAATCGGGGTTGCCATCGGCGGTGGTTAAGGCGGGCACTGTGTATATGCCTCTTGAAGGGGCGTTGGATAAGCAAAAAGAAATAGATCGATTAGACAAAAAACTCCAAAAAATAATGGGAGTTTTGACAGGTGTGAGAAAAAAATTGAGCAATCAGAGTTTTATAAATAACGCACCCGCCGAGGTTGTCGAAAAAGAACGAAATAAGGAAGAAGAACTTAAAGATCAGTGCGCTAAAATAGAGAGCAATCTGGAGTTTATAAGGAATATGAAAGACTAAGATTTTTTATATTTTGCTTCAATATACGAGACGGCATAATCGAAGGAGGTTGTGCCGTTTTTTTTTGTTCTAACGATTTTTGCTATCGCCGTGAACCTTTTATCGTGAGGAAAAGAAATTTTTAAAATCTGATTTGCGCTCATCTTAAGGCTAGATGAAAATCTCATTCCGTTATTTGAGAGATCCACGCATTTGCCGTGAAAGCGTTTTCCTCCGAATTCAAGTTGAATTGTTATATCGAATCCGCATTTGTATCTTTTATCTTTTCTTTTGTAATTGCGTATTTTGTGCGGATCAATACTGTCTGTGAAGAAGGGAGAATGACATTTTCCGCAAGTTATCGCTTTTAATTGTGGAGACGACTTTCGCAGATCGATCCGATTGATAGAACCGCAAAAATAACATCGTACATAGTAATTTTTAGATCTGTTTTCGTTACTTAATATATGAAAATTATTTTTGTCGTATTGTCTTCTGTTTACGGGATCTTTCAGTATTTTGTACGCTTCGTTGATTTTTTGCGCATCATTGTTTTTACCGCCATGGTCCGGATGTTTTTTAAGACGTAACATCAATGTTCTGTATGCCGATTTAATTATCGCTTGGTCGGCTATCGGATCTACCTGTAATATTTTGTAATAGTTAATCATAACAGATTGATATCCTTATGTTTATATAAAACAACCAGTCTGTTATTTCGGTATTTTCTCAACTAAAATTGATCTTTTTTTGAGGTTTTTAATATAAATACAAGGATATTGTTAAAACGGAGGCAACAAAAAGGTCTGCTACAATCAGAATGATGAGTATACGGGAATGTTTTTTTATAAAAGTTATGCCGTATCCGAATGATACTGCGGCGGTTGGTAGAAGATGGATCAGAAAAAATGATTTCAGATGACAAAAGTAAGGGTATTTTATATTGTAGAAAATATATCCCAGAAAACTTAAAATCGTTATTGTCATTAACGGAAGAAAATAAATATCTCTTTTTCTGAAGAGATTTTTTGTTCCTATTATAAACCCGAGAAATATTAGAAAAGTTGGAAATACGCCAAATAGTAACAATATTTTTGCTTTTTTGAATGTAATTTGATCGTGTTTAAGAAATAATCCATGATTTTCCACCCAGATTGTGGCTAACGTGCCGGATAAGATTGAATTGTACGCTTCGTTGTAGTTTATAAAATGCATATCTTTTGTTATAAAGTTGTCAAAATCATTGTTTAGGGCTATGACCGGTTGAGAAAAAATTCTTTTATCCAACAAAATAAAGTCTTTGAGTGAATGTTTGCCGGGCGGTTGGTTTTTATAAAATACCTGAAATTTTTGGATATCATTAGATTTTATAAACGGTGTTTTATAGAGAATAATATTTCTAGTGTACCACCATCCCGAGACGATCAAGACGGTTACGCAAAAGACCATAACAAATTTTGAGACATTTTTTTTTCTTTAAAAACTCAGGCATGCCAATACTAATACAGCGAAAATCGTCCAGCCCGTATATTTTTTAAATAATGTTAACCCGCAAA
>CAZFUR010000089.1:0-7331 GCA_964522245.1 uncultured bacterium
GGGGTTTTTCTGATAGCCACTTTGACTAAAAAGGGGAGTGATTTAGGGTGTATTGTAGCTATGTTTAGCAGTATACCTGTTGTGTATCTGTTTAGTCTTACGCCGGTTGCATGGCCGTGGTATATTGTTGTGGGATCTGTCTGGACATTTTTTGTGGGGATTATTTGTCCGATTAAAAATTTTAAATTTAAAGAAGCGGGTTAGTTGTAAACATATTTTTCGATGTAAGCTATATTTTATGTTTAGGTTGATGCGTAATAAGGAGACAAAGGTGAAAGAAAAATCAGTTAATAGATGGGGAGTGGTTTGTGGAGGGTTTATAATAATAATGTGTCTTGGGGTTGCTTATTCTTGGGGTGTGTTTATTGCGCCTATATCAAAAGAGTTTGGATGGGGAAGAGGCGAAATTGCTCTAGCGGCTTCGGTCTTGTTACTTGTCTTTTCTATTTTTATGGTTGTAGGGGGGGCTTTGGAAAAAAAGTATGGGCCTAGAATAACGGCAACTATAGGTGGTTTGTTTATTTGTGCAGGATGGATTTTAGGGTATTTTACCCATAGTCTAATCTGGCTTTACCTTTCTTATGGAGTTTTATGCGGTATAGGGACAGGACTAGGCTATCTTCCTTCTATATCGACAGGGATAAAGTGGTTTCCGGATAAAAGAGGCATGATTACCGGTATTGTTGTTTTCGGATTCGGATTTGGATCAGCCTTTTTAGCTCCTCTTGCTACTAGGTTTATAGAAGTTTACGGTTGGAGAATGACCATGCTTATATATGGTTGTAGTCTTGGGACTCTTATTGTTGGGGCGGCGCAGTTTCTCAAATCCCCGCCTGATAATTGGGTGCCGGAAGGATGGACGGAGGTGAAGCAAAAGGTTGTCGAAAAGATTAACTTCTCCTATAAGGAGATGCTTAAAACCTCTTCTTTTGCGGTAATGTTTTTTACATATACATTATCAATGATTGCAGGGATGATGTCTATAGTTCACCTTGTTCCATTTGTGGAAGATAAGGGATTTTCTCCCATACAGGCCGCATTCGCTCTAACTATTTTATCGATAGGCAACGGAGTGGGCAGAATAATATCGGGTATCTTGTCCGATAAAATAGGCAGAAAAGAGACGTTGATACTGATTTTTAATCTCATCGGCATAACTATGCTAGTTCTGTATTATTTAAATCCTCTGATTCTGATCTATTTAGCCGCCGGGTCTATCGGATTTTGTTGTGGCGGTTTTCTGGCTGTTTATCCCCCTGCGACGGCCGATTTTTTCGGTCCTAAATTTTTTGGTTTAAATTATGGATTGTTGTTTATCGGGTATGGAGTAGGTTGTTTTATCGGTCCTTGGTTTGGGGGAGCGGTCTATGATATGACGGGAAGTTATTCAATGGCTTTTAATGTTGCAGGCGTGTTGGCTTTGTTGGGTGCTATAACGGTGTTCTTTTTATTAAAGCCGCCAGTTGAAGAAGCTAAATAGGATCTTCTCATACCTGTTTTTACCTAATTGTTTCTATATTAAGTGGTTACGGATTTGTTGATTATTTTAAAGAAAATGATTGACTAATACGCTAGTTTTGCGTATATTGGTGTACTTTTATGTAATGTGATGATTTTGGTGGGTTTAATCTAGGAGTTATAAATGGAAAAGATATTGACTTTAAAAGAAATAGCTCAATATATCAAGCTAAATGAGCGCACTGTATTGAAATTAGCCAATAATAATGAGATTCCTGCAAAAAAAATCGGAAACCAGTGGCGTTTTGTGTTGTCAAAGGTGAATTTTTGGTTGTCTCATCAGATAGATAATGTGGATACGTCTGATCTAAATGGATTGATAGCCACCAATCCAAATATAATACCGGTATCTAGGTTGATCCATCCTCAACTGATTAACCTGGATCTCAAATCTAAGGATAAAGAAGCTATTCTTGATGAACTTTCCGATATTCCGCTGAATGCGGGTATTTTTGAGGATAAGGATCCGTTTCTTAGCGCAATGCTAGACAGGGAATCTATGATGTCTACGGCGTTGAGCAATGGATTTGCGATACCTCATCCCAGATATCCTATCAAAGGACTTTTCCATGAACCGCGGGTTATTTTTGGTTTATCGAGAGACGGAGTGGATTTTGGAGCCATTGATGGAAGCAAATCGCACTTTTTTTTCGTTAGTTGTGCTACTTCAGAGGCTAATCATCTGCGGATTTTAGCGAAGTTGGGTAAGTTTTTCAAAACCGATGGAATAAAAGATAAACTAATGAGTCTAAATAATAAAGATGATTTATCCAGAATCCTTTTGGAATGTGAAACTTTTTAATCATTGACTAAGATTTTTTCTTCGTTGCGACGATAAGGTATTTGTTGCTGTTTATCTTTGAAAGTAGGTTTTCTGCGAATGATAAGATTTTCTGTTTGTTTTTTTATTATCCTGATATGTTTTCCGTCCTCTGTTTTCTCCATTTCCGAGTCTGTGTCTGAAAAGGGAGTTTATACGCAGGCTTTACTCAGACTTGATGAAGAGTATAAAAATCTAAAAAAAACTTATTCAGATATTGTTTTATCTCAATTGGATAAAAAAAGTTTTAGAAATAAAACCTACAGAAACAGGCTGGGGTTGATATATTCCGGTATTAAAGCGGCTAAAAACATCTTAATAAGCAAAATAGAAAAACTTAATGACCGCAAAGCTGTTTTTTTAAAAAAGGTCATCTATATTGATCCGGGGCATGGTGGAGCCGATCCCGGGGCAACTGTTCCTCCTGTGAGAAAAGACAAAAATGCCGATTATTTGTTTGCGGAAAGCAGGCTGACTTTTGAGATTGCTCAAATTATCAAAAATAAACTTGAGCGTTTAGGGTATTTTGTTGTTTTATCTAGAGATAAGGTTACGGATGGACCGTCTCTTTATGCTAGATCGGCTTTGTGTAGAGCGATAAACCCTGATATTTCTGTGTCGGTGCACCTCAATTCCACGAGATACGCTTATCCTGTATATGATGATCCAAAAACGGCTTTTCCGAAGATAGACTACACCAGGGCATATGTGTGGGGTCCTACCGGTTTCGACTTTTTTTATCCTTTTTATCTGGATAGGCATAATGAGATTGTTATCAGTGGATCAAGGAAGAAATCTATCAAACTTGCTTCATTTATTGTTAAATCTTTTAAAACCGGATTGGGGGTGAATTATTCTTTATCTGAGGAGGATTCGTTCAAATTAGCTCGTGTAAAACAGTTAAGAGATGACCTGAAACGTACTATTTCTAAAAATATGGAAACTAAATTGCCTGTCGCCAAGAGCAAATATGATGAGGATATTTCTCTTGAAAAACTCAATAAAAATAAAACTATAAGCAGACAGTATCAGGATGATCTTAAAAACTATGATGGGGTCGATGGCAAAGATTTGCATATGGTAAGAGAGACTCCTTCTATTCCTTCGGTTTTACTGGAGGCAGTGTTCCTTTCTTCTCCTGAAGAACAGTATCTTTTTGACAGAAAAAATAGGGTAGAACAGATCGCAAACGCAATAGTTGCCGGTATCGAAAATTATTTTAGAGAAGAATGATCTTATTTGCGGAACAGTTTTGTTAAAAAGCCAATAGGATTACTTGGCACAGAGATAATATCTCCTGATTGTAACCGAATATTTTGTCTTGCATCTTTATTGGTGACGTATCTATTTAGATCCATGAAGAATACTTCATTGGTCGACGGTCTTACTATCTTTATTTTTCTTTTGTTCGCTCTGGTATTATTGATACCGCCTGCAAGTATGATAGCTTCAAACACGGTCAAATCTCCTGTTATAGGATATATTCCCGGTTTTGATACCTCACCTGTTATCGTGATTTTATCGTTCATTTCCCCGAAGGAAGCAACATGTACTTCAATATTTTTGTCGGCGTATTTTTTCGACAGGACTGTTTCTATTTCTTCTTGGGTCATTCCTACAACAAACAGTGGATCACAATCTTTAGGAGATATAAAACCTTTTTTACTCACGGTAAATGATTGTTCATGAATGGTCTTTTTATTCGTTTTATTTACTAGTTCTATCGATAGTCGGTCGTTATATCCAATAGTGTATTTTCGTTTTCTACTGATATATTTTTTCAATTTTGCGAGCCTGCTTGTGTCGGACTTGTAGTTGCGGTCTTTTTCTAAAGCGAAAGTAAAATAGGAATAAAACTTAAATTCATCCTCAAATCCTGTATCATGACGGTAAGATGATTGAATCTGAAAATAATTTTTTTTATTGAATTTGTATTTGATTTTCAATGACGGTTCAATGATAGTGTTGTCAAATTTTCTTCTGTTGCTATCGTTCACCAAGCAGGTTACGTACGGATATATATCAACTTGATGATTAAGACAGTCTTTAAAATAGATCGGCCAGCCAAACGTGGCGGACATAGAATGTGTTTTTGATTTTTTTTGTTCGTTACCGACTTCTTGAAAATTATCTACGTCGTGTAGATAACTGTAGAACAGTGATAAACTTGCCGTATCCCACAATGAAAAGTCAAAAGTGAGATCGGTATGATTGCAATCTCGATCAAAACCGTAGTATGGAACCGGTCTGTTTACGTCTACATTTGTAAAAAAGTTTCCAAATGAAAAATCAATACCCGGTACAAGTGTTTTAAACAGTTCTACAGAGAAAAAATTGTTGTATATTTGATTAAAATTGTTTCTGTCATCGTCATGTACGGTAAGTTTATAGATACCGTGCACATCCCAGTCTAGTATATTTTTGTATAATCCCAAAGAATAGGAGTTTAGCCACCAATCTTTTGAGGCATAGTTAATATCCATAGACGAATTCTTATAATTTTCTGTGATAGCATCAAATGAGATGTCCGGTAAAAGTCCTCCCGGTAACCATCTCATGTTAAATTTAGCTGTTCTCCAGTCTTTTTTCGGAACAAGGCGGTCGTCGTCTAAATCTGATAAGAGTTTTGAGACATTCAACGAAAAATTCAAGTTATCTTTTGGATAATAGTAGGTTAATGATTTTAAGTATTCCCTGTCATAAGTGACGGTCTGTGCGTATGTAAATCCTCCTAGATTTCTAAAATCGGGTTGTACACGTTCATATATCAGCTCAGAATACAATTTGGGGAGAGAGATATCACTGCGAAGATATGTAGCAAAATCATTCAAGTGCAGATTTTTGCTAGAACCTCCTTCATCAGAATAAATAGCGACTGTTTTATCTACTTTGCTAACTAGCCATGAGTAATCAAATTCGTGATACACATACCATCTGAGATTTTGTTTTAGATAGGAGAAAACCTTTTTTACGTTGGCGATGGGCTCTTTTTTGTTTAGTGTGGGATAGGGCACTGTTTTCCCGACTCTGGGACCGGGAAAAATCGTTATTGATTGATTAAAACCGACTATATAGTTTTCCGACAGAGGGAATAGAGTGGAAATTTTGTGTAAGGCTGAATGATCATCGCTATGAGAGAAGAATCCACCCACAACATAACGGGGATGAACTTTGTACTGCATATCAACAGCGAGAATCTCTCTGGGGTATATATAGTTGCGACTGAACGAAATATTATCGCCACTTTCCACAATTCTGTTGAAGACAGCTTTTCTTCGTGCGCCATTGACTGTCTTGCGCGATTCAAAAAATGGAATGAATCCCCATAAAACTTTGGTTCTTAGCTTTTTTGTTTTCAGTATTACATTAATACCTCTGTAATCTACACCGGGGTAGATGTACCTGTCTGGATTTTCATTGAGCCATAAATTGGAAGATATGTCGCCTACTCGGATTTGTAATTGGTCTCCAAAATATTCAAGTGAGTGTAATCTTGGTCTATAGAAAAGTTCATAGTTATTATGTTCCCAAGTTCCCACACCGGGGATTGTATCGCCGTGCGATCTCCATAAATCGTTCGCTACCGACAGATTAAGCGGCTTATCATAGAGAGTATTTTTTATCTTCAGAGTTTCACCAACATGTACGGTGCTTTCATCATGGAGTGTCCTGTTTTTTGTGTATGTATCAAAATGTATTGTTGTCTCAAATCCCCTGTATACGAACGGTGCGATTTTTTTTGCGGATGATTCTTTATCCGATTTTTTTGCGGGGAGTTTTACGGTAGATGATAGTCTGCGCAGTTCATTGTATGAGGATTCAGACAGTAGTTTACCGTAGGCGATTGCCTGAGTATTTTCAGGATCGATAGTCAATATTTTTTCCCACTGGGAAAGAGACTGATCGAATTTACCTTGTTTGAACAATGTTAATGCCAAGCAACTTATATAATTAGTGTTGTTGGGATACAGGTCGATTATTTTTCGCCATTTCCCGACAGATTCATCAAAGTTGCCCAATTCAAAAAAAGTGAACGCGGCATCTATATTTTGTTTTGTCTCTATAGATTTTAGATCGCACGATACCGGTCGTTTCGATGATTCTTCTATGGATTCCGTGGTAACTAGAAATTTTCTATTTTTGCTTGCCTTAATTTTTTCTATGTAATTAAGCGCGACTTCATTTGAAGGATCGATTGATATAATTTTATTCCATATTGATAAAGATTTATCCAGTTTATTTTGGGTGTAGAAATAGATCCCTTGACCTGTTAAAAGAGGCAAAGAAGTTGTTTGCGATGCTGACGAAATGTTAGCGGATAAAGAGAAAATAACAGAAAAAACAAATACAACCACTTTTGATACGATAGATTTTTTCATAGTAATTATTCCAAACTCTTATTAAGGTGAAAATAATTCAAGTATAAGTCTGCCGGTATATTTGCCTCTGACTGCGGTGTTTCCGACCTCAATCGCCAAATAAATCTCAAACGGATCCGGTGGCACGGACAAAGTAAAATCGCCGGTTCTGTTTGTTGGGTTGAGAAACTGTCCATCATATGTATAAACACCGACACATCTTCTCCAGTGATGCATATCGTTGGTCATCTCGGAATAATCATGAATTCTCAGCCACGGTTGGCGTTCCTCGTCATAGAGATTCTTGTTGGGGGTTGATTCATCTAGCAGAACACCCTTCCAGAATAGGTCATCGTCAATTGGCGGGGGTCCTTGTAGTTCAGGATCCCAAGCCGTAGGATGCGCGTCAGGTCCCCAATTCAAGTTCCAGAATTTTAACTGTACAGCGTATTTACCGGACGAGTGAACCAATCCTGCGGGGGATAGGTTCGCTAACGCACCCTTTAGACCCTTATATTTTGTGGCATTATCCGAATATATCCTTATTGTCCACGGATTTACGTCACCGAGTTCGTTAAAATTAAATATTTTGTATCGAATTTTTATCGGAATCGGATACATAAATCTTCCCTGAT
>CAZFUR010000090.1:0-7331 GCA_964522245.1 uncultured bacterium
TAGCGAAAAAAAACGGATACCAACAGATATCCGACTTTTTTCTTGAAACTGCGGAGAACGAAAGACAACACGCTAAAACTTTTTTTAAATTCTTAGAAGGCGGTAACGTAGAGGTTTGCGCGACTTATCCTGCCGGAGTGATCGGGGATACCGTATCTAATCTAGAATCGGCGATCGAAGGAGAACATGAAGAATGGAGCGTTTTGTACCCTAATGCCGCTAAAGTAGCGGATGAAGAGGGATTTCCCGATGTGGCTAGAAAGTTTAGGGCTATCGCTAAAGCGGAACAAGCCCATGAGGCTCGTTATAAAAAACTGTTGGATAATATCAAGACGGATAAGGTTTTTAGGAAAGACAGTGTCGTGCAGTGGAAATGCTCCAAATGCGGTTACATTCATTCCGGAGAGAAAGCTGTGGATAGATGTCCTGCCTGTGATCATCCCCAGGCTTATTTTGAAATTTTTTTAGAAAACTACTAGAAAGGTGAGGCAGAAAATGGAAAAATATGTTTGTGTGGTATGTGGTTATGTTTATGATCCTGCGGAAAACGATAACGTGGCGTTTGCGGATTTGCCAAGCGATTGGGTTTGTCCTGAATGCGGTGTCGGAAAAGAAGATTTTGAACTACAGAACGATTAAGGGGGCTGAAAAAAGGTATTATGGCTGAAATAAAGAAAAACATCTACTGGACAGGTTTCATCGATTGGGATCTACGCAATTTTCATGGCTATTCTACTCCGTCAGGCTCGACGTATAATTCTTACCTGATAGTAGATGAAAAACCAACCTTGATCGATACCGTCAAGGATTACGGTTTTGATGAAATGTTAAGGCGAATCAAGGCGGTGATTGATCCGTCAAAGATAAAGTATATTGTCTCTAATCATACTGAAATGGATCATTCAGGCTCGATAGAGAGGTTGTTGGAGTATTGTCCTGACGCCAAGGTTGTCTGTTCTCCAAAAGGTGAACAGCATCTGAAAAAACATTTCAAGAAAGACTGGAATTTTAAAGTCGTAAACACAGCGGATACAATCGATATAGGAAAACGTAAGTTGTCTTTTCTTTTGACTCCTATGGTTCATTGGCCTGATAACATGGTCACTTATTGTGAATCGGATAAGATTCTCTTCTCAAACGATGCGTTCGGTCAGCATTATGCGTCGGGCGATAGATTTGTCGATGAGGTGGGTATTGATATTGCCTCCGCTGAATCGGCAAAGTATTATGCGAATATCATTTTGCCGTTCGGATCTCAGGTTCAGAAGGTGTTGGAAGCGGTGGAAGCTATGGAGATAGATATGGTTTGTCCGTCACATGGTCTTATATGGCGTGAGAAAAGCGATATCGATACTTTGATCGGTTTGTACAAAAAATGGTCGCTCCATAAGACGGAAAAAAGAGTCCTTATTGTGTATGATACTATGTGGCATTCAACGGAACGGATGGCAAAACGGTTTTTTAAACTAATCGATGAAGCGGGTATTCCGGTAACGATTGTAAATCTTCAGTTCTCTGATATTTCTGATATAGTGACCGAGGTATTGGAATCAAAAATTGTTTTGGTGGGTAGCCCGATTCTGAACAATAGAATTTTGCCTACTATGGCGGCTTTGCTTATGTACTTGAAGGGATTGAAACCTAAAAATAGGTTGGCTTTGACTTTTGGGTCTTACGGATGGGCAACGGTTGGTTTTAAGGAACTTGAATCGTCATTGGTTGATGCCGGATTTGAATTGATGGGAGACGGTGTGTACCAAAACTTTATCCCCGGCGAATACGATTTAGAACGTTTGGTTGGTGTGGTTGACAAAATAAAAAGCTTGTAATTTTTAATCGATAGAATCTAAAAAAGGGAGAACTATTATGACTGTTGTGTCTCAGATATACAAATGTGAACATTGCGGGATTATTGCTGAAATTCTTCATGCGGGTGGTGGAGCGTTGGTTTGTTGTGGTGACGCAATGGTTCTTGTAGAAGCTAAAACTCCTGATCAGGAAGTGAACGAAAAGCATACCCCGGTTAAAGAAGACTTGAGTGATGAGTGTGTTGTCAAAGTTGGGAGTATCCCTCATCCTATGGAAGAAAAACACCAAATTGAGTGGATAGAGATAAAAACTAAAAACGGTGTTTTTAAAAAATATCTGAAACCGGGTGATAAACCTGAAATAAGGTGTTCGGGCGGGTGTGAGCCTATTGAGCTAAGGGCGTATTGTAATCTGCATGGTTTATGGCAGGCGTAAAGATATACGGGATCGCATCGGTTTGGTTATCGTAAACGGTATCTAACTTAGGAGGAGACAAATGTTTAGAAAAAATTGGAATCCGTATGTTGCGGGGGCTCTTGTGGGAGTATTGGCTGTTTTATCGGTTGTTCTTACTACAAAATTTATCGGCAAACCTAAGTATCTTGGGGCGTCTACAACGTTTGTCAGGGTGACGGGCTTGATCGAGAAAACATTCGCACCGAAATATGTTGAGGAAAATAAGTATTTTAAGAGCAAAAAAGTTAAAATCGATTGGCAAGCTATGTTGGTATTCGGTATTTTTTTCGGGGCATTGGTATCGTCTCTTGTTGACGGAAGTTTTAAATCGGAGAAATTGCCTCCTATGTGGCAGGAAAAATTTGGCGATAACCGTTTGAAAAGAGGCGTTGTATCGTTTGTAGGCGGTTTGATTGCTATGTTTGGTGTTAGACTCGCAGGAGGGTGTCCCAGTGGACATGGATTGAGCGGTATGATGCAGATGTCGGTGAGTGGACTGGTCGCGATGGTCTTTTTTATAATTGCGGGGGTTGTTGTGGCTAGCCTTCTTTATAGAAGGAGGATTTCATAATGGAACTTTTATTTGGTGCGGTTACAGGTTTTTTGTTTGGGGTTTTCCTTCAAAAAGGACAGGTGCTCAGATACGAAAAACAGATCGGATTCTTGAGGCTGATGGATATGACGATCATCAAATTTATGTTCAGTGCCATTCTGGTGGGGATGATCGGGATAGTTTTATGTCATGATTTGGGATTGATCGATTATAAAATAAAAACCCTTTCTCTTGGTGGACAGATTATAGGCGGATCTCTTTTTGGTATCGGTTGGGCTTTGTTTGGATATTGCCCGGGTACGGCGGTCGGTGCGTTGGGTGAAGGACGGTGGCATGCTGTATGGGGTGTTGTGGGTATGCTGATCGGTGCGGGGATATATGCGCAGGTGTATCCGTTGATGAAAAAAACAGTTTTGACTTGGGGGTCGTTCGGTAAACTGACTATCCCTGAAATGATAGGCGTTAATCAGTGGATTGTTGTGGCGGTTATGTCGGTTTTAATCTTAATGTTGTTTAAAATAATGGGTAAAAAATAATCTAATTACGGGGTGAGAAATGGATAAAAGACTCGAAAAATTAATCAATGAACAAATCTCAAAAGAAATTTACTCTTCTTATTTATATCTGGCTATGGTTGTGTATTTTGAGCAAAAGGGTCTTGACGGATTTTCTCATTGGATGCGGATGCAAGTTGAGGAAGAAAACCTTCACGCTATGAAACTTTTTGATTATATGTGCGAGAGGAGTTGTAAGGTTGTATTGGGTGGGATATCTAGACCGCCTGCGGATTTTAAGTCAATCGAAGACGTCTTTAAAAAAACTTTGGCTCATGAAAAAGCGGTTACGGCAAGCATAAATAAACTGTATGCTTTGGCGAGAGAAGTAAACGATAATGCGGCGTTGGGATTCCTTCAGTGGTTTGTAGATGAACAAGTCGAAGAAGAGAAGAACGCAGGCGATATTTTAGCCAAACTAAAATATGTCAACGATCAACCTGCGGGAATACTTTTCTTGGATAAAGAGTTATCATCTAGGGCGGCGCCCTCTATCACATCGGCAGGATAAAGGAGGATGCTATGGCTGAAAACGTTGCTAGAAAATATCCGAGTAGGCGTATCACTCAGTGGATTGTATTGCCGGTCTTTTTTCTTACGGTCGGGCTGGGTTGGAAATATCCTCTTTTAGGATTTAGTGTTCCGATTGTGATGCTGGTTGGAGTGATAGGTAGTTTTTTTAACGGAAGATTCGTTTGCGGTAATCTTTGTCCACGGGGGGCTTTTTTTGATAGAGTTCTGGATCGGTTTGTCAAAAGACGCCCTGTGCCTGCGCTATTCTACAAAATGAGTTTTAGAATACCTGTTTTTGTGGGCTTGATGGGGTTGATGGGGGTGAGGATCTTACTTAAACCGGGCGATATATATCATTGGGGATATGTTTTCTGGGTTATGTGTGTAGTTACATCGGGGCTTGGTGTTTTGTTGGCGGTTTTATATCGTCCGAGAGGATGGTGCTCTTTTTGTCCGATGGGTACGATGCAAAATTTGGTGGGAGGCGGTAAAAACCAACTACTCATAGATTCGGAAAAATGTGTGGAGTGTAAACTTTGCGAGAGAGTTTGTCCTATCGGTATACCGATTGTGAGTTACAAAAAAAATGGACAGATTTTGGATAGGGATTGTCTAAAATGTTCTGAATGCGTTTATGTTTGTCCTAAAAAGGCGTTGTCATGGCGCGGTAGGGAATCTAGTTGTAATAAAAAAAGAATGGAGAGGTTAGATGAAGAAATTTAGGTGTTTAGTGTGTGGGTACATTCATGAAGGAGATGAGGCTCCTGAAAAATGTCCTCAGTGCGGTGCGGGTAAAGAGAAGTTTGCGGAAGTTACGGAATCTGAAGGATCGTTGAGTTGGGCTGATGAACATGTCATCGGTGTCGCAAAAGGCGTTGACCAGTCGATTATCGAGGGGTTGCAGGCAAACTTTACCGGCGAATGTACGGAAGTCGGGATGTACTTGGCTATGAGCAGACAAGCTGATCGGGAAGGATATCCTGAAGTGGCTGAAGCATACAAACGTATCGCTTGGGAAGAAGCGGAACATGCGGCGAAATTTGCGGAATTGCTGGGAGAGGTTGTTGTATCGGATACAAAGACGAATCTCAAAGTACGTGTAGAAGCTGAAAACGGTGCTTGCCAGGGCAAAAAAGATTTGGCGACTAAAGCGAAAAAACTCAATTTAGATGCTATTCATGATACTGTACATGAAATGTGTAAAGACGAAGCACGTCATGGAAAAGTTTTTGAAGGATTATTGAAAAGATATTTTTAGTTTTGTTGTTTCCCCGCCTGCAAAGGCGGGGAACTGTTGTCTTCGGATAATTCCCAATTTTTGTTTTTGGAAAAAATTAGTCTACGTACGGTTTCCCGTTACCCATTGTTCCGATTAGAAAAATTCCTTTTTCAAAATAATTATCTAACATCTCATCAGACATGGAAACATTTGTAGTTAGGTTATGTCCTTTTATTGCCAAAATTACCATTGTGTTGTCGTCTAAGTTGTCGGAGTAGGTTTTTACTAAGGTATCGGTTTGTTGTTTTATGAGGGGATGTCCGACTGTTTTTATCCCTAATCTTTTTGGCTGAAAATACCATCGGTCGGTTTTCTTTAACACTATAATCTCAAGATCATTTTTGTATTTTTTGGGATAACTTAGGTTGACAAAAAGTTGTCCTTTTTTGACGGATACGGAATTAAAAGATAGTTGTTTCGCTATATCTTTTGCTTGATTTGTAAGCGATAGAAATTTTTTTTTGTCTGTTTTGTCTGAAGAAAAATCAGGTAACGGATAACAGGGCGGAATTGAATTGGGATCAACCTGTTCTGTCAGGGCGTTTTCAAAACCTTTGGGCGGTTTTACGCCAAGAAAGTTGGAGTAGTTATCGGATAATTTTGATATCGCCACTTGATAGGTTACCCCTGCGGCTAAAGATGGATCGGGACCGAAAAAATCGGGTATTGTCTCTGTGGCATACGGCATACCACCTCCTGTGTAGCCGTCGATTGTTTTGTAGACTTTGTGTATTTCTGCTAAACCTTCAAACAACTCTACCATAAAATCATACGCAAATTTTTGTTTTTCCTTATCTTTTGTCGTGAGTACAAAATCTATAAGCATTATGATAGCACCTGCCGTTGCTTCGGGCTGAATCATCTCTTCCAGTTTTATTCTGTCGGATTGAGGCATTTCGACAAAAGAATCTTGAAAATCCCATGTGAAGAAAAATAAACCTTTTGCCGGTTTGGTA
Organism: uncultured bacterium; assembly: GCA_964522245.1. Lineage (GTDB taxonomy): Bacteria > Auribacterota > Auribacteria > Auribacterales > Auribacteraceae > CAZFUR01. The sequence continues at coordinate 6,121 of CAZFUR010000090.1, forward strand.
AGTTTTATTTTTGTGAGTTTGCGATTTTTAAAAACAGAGATGGTTTTTGTGGTGGTCGTGAACTCGTTGTAGAGTATATTGATGCTTTCCCACGGAATATCTTGGTTGTTTTTGACAAACATAAAGGCATGAGATAACCATGAATAATGGTCTATCGCTCTTGACCAATTCGGTTTGCCTTTGCTATCAAAGGCGGTTGGCCAATGCTTATTTTTGCGGATTCTCAACACGCCTTGCATACAAAGAGCATGACGTTTCCTCAATTCCGATCTAAAATCTGACCCGACGGAGTGAATCCTATTTTTATATTTGTCTATGACCGATGTTATAAGACGCAGAAAATCAATAAAATCAGCATTGTGTTCCATATTTACCCCGTGACTTAAAACATTAAGTTCGTCGATCTCTTCATAGATGTTATATCCGCCTTGACGAAGCCCTTTTTTGTGCATGTATCCTTGTCTAAGAAGACCGTAGGCGGGGTGTTTGGGGTCGAGTATCTGCATGGGGAGAATGTCATCTATGACGTAGGTGGTCAATTCATCGAAATGACTCAAATCACCCGTTTCCAGCATATAGGCGTAAAGGGCTTTTAGTACCCATTGGGTTGCGCCTTGTGGTTCACGAGGATCGATAAAATCGTCGCCACGTGTGTTATATGAAAAATGAAACAATCCTTTATAACCCTTTTTCTTCTCCGCTCTGATCAGATCCATAAAGTTATCCGCCGCTAACTTTGCTCGCTCGTAATCTTTCTGTATCAGTACAGAGTAGAGTCCTAACGCGGCATCATATGTCCAGACTCTGCCGTAGTCGGCAAGCCATCTACTATAGACGCTACTGCTAGATTGATAACTTTGCCATAGATGTTTCATACTAACACCCAATGAAACATTTTTTTCTGCCAGATTACCTTGTCTTTCAACCCACAACTTCAAATCCTCTTTTATCGGGTTGTATCTGTCAGTCAGATTAATGAATGAGTTGACCGGTTTGTAAGAATCGGACAAAGGAGTTTCGCTTAACGCAAAAGTTACACAATTAGTGAACACAAAAAACATAAAACATGTAGATACTATTTTTCTTAACGACATATAATTAACCTCCAAAAAATTTCTAACAGTTAAAAAAGTCCTGCAGGATAATCTATTTTTGAAAAAAAAACAAGTTTTTTCTATGACAAAGAATAGCGGTTGGTATTGATTTTGCTT
>CAZFUR010000091.1:0-7311 GCA_964522245.1 uncultured bacterium
TGTCGGAATATACGCGGAGACATCACCGGCCTGAGTCTCAATGATCGGCAAAGCGGTTAATGATCCACCGCCATGATCGGCTTCTAGTTTAGCGGCCCTCTCCAACAACCTTGAATGCAGATAGAAAATATCACCGGGATAAGCTTCACGCCCGGGCGGTCTTCTTAAAATCAGTGACATCTCCCTATACGCAACAGCGTGTTTCGATAGATCATCGTATACTATCAGAGCGTGTCGCTTTGTATCTCTAAATTCTTCTCCAATAGCACAACCTGCATAAGGAGCGATATATTGTAACGGAGCAGGATCGCTAGCGGTAGATACGACGACAGTCGTATATTCCATAGCACCGTAATCCTCCAAAGTTTTTATCACCTGAGCAACCGTAGATTTTTTCTGTCCGATTGCCACATATATACAAAAGACGTCCGTATTTTTCTGATTGATTATCGTATCGATAGCAATAGCCGTTTTACCTGTTTGCCTATCACCGATGATAAGTTCACGTTGTCCCCTGCCGATTGGCACCATAGAATCTATCGCTTTGATTCCTGTTTGCAAAGCCTCTTTTACAGGCTGCCTATCCACGATACCCGGAGCAAGCATTTCTATCGGTCTGAATTTTTTTGTTTTCACAGGACCTTTTCCGTCCAAAGGTTCACCGAGAGCATCGACGACTCTGCCACACAACTCTTCACCGACAGGCACTCTTACTATTTCGCCCGTCAGTTTAACCGTATCGCCTTCTTTTATCATCGAATCGTCTCCCATGACAGCGACACCGACAGTCGTCTCTTCGAGATTCATTATCATTCCCGTAATCCCTTTGCCCATATCAAGCAATTCGCCCGCCATAGCATTATCCAACCCATAAATGGTGGCAACACCGTCACCGATCTGGATGACAGTCCCCACATTTTCAAGTTTCATTTCTTTATCATACTTGGATATTTTCTCTTTTATCAGAGAACTTATTTCTGCTGGCTTTATTTGCATAATGAATCTACCCTTCCTTTTTTAAGGCTTGTTTCATGCAATCTAATTGTCCCTTTATAGAATAATCAATCACCTGATTGTTCATTTTTATGAGTACTCCCCCCAACAAACCGGGGTCGATTTGGTATTTCAGGTTTATCTTTTTATCGAAGAACTTCTCTAATCGGGTAGACAAAGGTTTTCTCACCGTATCATCAAGTTTGACGGCACTATACAAAACCGCCGAGGATACGTTCATAGCGTCTTGATACATCATATGAAAAAAGAACAGTATCTTGTCTACAAGATGAACCCGATCGTTATCAACTAAAACATACAGAAAATTGTTAATCTCGTCTAAGAACCCCGCCGACTTAAAAACATCTTTCATAACGTTTTTTTTATCCGCAACCGCAATAAGGGGATTTTTCATAAACCTGAGCAGTTCCGGATTAGCGGAAAAAACATCGTTTATTCCGGTCAACTGATCCAGAAACTCTTTTGTCTGTTTATTTTCGGTAGCGATTTCAATTAATGAGATAGCATACCTTTGAGCGAGTTTACCTTCGTTTATTTCCATTGGTCAAAATTTTCTATAACTTCCGATAAAATTTTATCTTGGTCTTTCGGTTTAATTTCTCTTTCTATGATCTTATGAGCTATCTCAACGGCAACATCAACAACCCCGTCTTTAAGAGCTGTTTTCGCTTTTTTTGTTTCCATTTCGACAGTCTTTTTGCCATTTTCCAAGATTGCTTCCGCTTCTTTCTCGGCAACCTTTATGATATCAAGCCGTTCTTCGTCTCCTTGTTTACGGGCTTCTCTGATTATCTCGCTAGCTTCTCTTCTGGCTTTAACCAAAGAGGTATCCCGTTCTTCCTTCAGTTTGGTAGCCTCACTTTTCAACTGTTTCGCTTCAGACAAATCCAGCTGAATACCTTCTGATCTTCTATCTAGATAATCCAGTACTTTACCGTACAAGAACTTATTCAATAACCACAGAAGTATTGAAAAGTTGATAACCTGAATCAGCATTGTTAAACTTATATCTATCAAATCAACTCACCTCTCTTCATAATTTTGTGAGTTTTTACTTAATAACAAACAACATCAACAGAGCGATAACCAGAGAATAAATACCTGTTGACTCCGATACCGCCTGTCCGATTAACATTGTACGAGTGATCAAGTTGGCGTTTTCCGGTTCACGAGCAACACCTTCGCAAGCTTTTCCTGCGGCAAACCCTTCACCGATACCAGGTCCGATAGCTCCAAATCCCATACAAATCCCTGCGCCTAAAACAGCGGCGGCTTTGATTATTTCTGCACCTGTCAAATCCATAAGAATCCCCTTTCTATGAAAATTTTATTTCACAAACATCAACAAAAAAGCTATAACCAGCGCATAAATGCTTGTGGACTGAGACACAGCCTGTCCGATCAGCATTGTACGCAACAACAACGTTTCTCTATCCGGTTGCCTGCCCACACCTTCACAGGCGGCGGCATTAGCAAACCCCGCACCAACCCCGGGACCAAGAGCTCCGCTTCCCATGCAGATCCCCGATCCGATCATAGCCAAAAGCGGGATGACCCCCACATTCTCAACCTTATTGAACAGCAACATAAAAGATATCAACAACGCAAAAATAGCAGGCGATTCTGTAACGGCCTGCCCAATCAGCATCATTTTGACAACTTTACCGGCAGACTGAGGTTGTTTTGCTATCGCCTCACACGCCTTTGAGCTGGCAAACCCCAACCCATACGCCGGTCCGATCGCTCCGATTCCCATCGATAAAGCAGCACCTAAGATGGTTACCACCTGCATGGAATGTTCATCAATCATGATAGTTTTACCTTTTAATCGTTAACCATTACAGAAATATATACAAGAGCGAGCATAGCAAACACAAACGCTTGTATCGCCCCGACAAATAACCCGAAAAAAGCATTCAAAAACACCGGTAACATAATATATTTAGTCAAGCTTGAGATAACCAAGATAATTATCGCTCCACCGAGAATATTACCGAACAAACGAAACGAATGTGAGATGGTTTTTCCAAACTCACCGACTATATTCAGCACTCCCATAAACAGGTTCGGAATTCTCACTTTACCGATAACCACCATCGGCTCAAAATATTCCGCCAGATAACTCTTCACACCTTTAACATATATCCCGCTTATATGAGCTATAAAAAAACACATTATACCCAACCCCAAAGTGGTATTCAGGTCTTTGGTCGGCTCTTCAATCACAAGCCAATGAGGGAACACCCCATTAAACAGTTGCCAGAAACTGGGAATTATTCCTATCCAGTTTGACAACAAAACGAGTATAAAAAGCGTTGCAACCAAAGGCAAATACCTGCGACCTCTCTCTTTGCCTAAAACCTCACAACACAGGTTTTCAAAAGCCATCACATACATCTCAATCATCGCCTGTAATCTACCCGGAACAGGAGTGAGGTGACTGGTGGTAAAAACACTTACACCCAAAACGACAGCCATAATCAGCCACGTGTTAAGAACAGTTGTTATATTTATTCCGTTAAAAGGTATGGTCATACCGAAAATGGTATTTAATTTCGCATAAGGCTCAGAGATGGCGGACATATCGGTCTTGATAAAATAGGCAATCACACCCTCAACGATAACAATCAGTGATATTCCAATGATGTATTTTTTCTGCTTAGTCATCTGAACGCCAAGCTCCTAAAACATATTCTAGATACAATGACACCTGCACCAATAACAATCCACACACAAAAGACACAGGATTCAACGAGTTATATTTACCGACAACAATAAAAGCGAGGACCAGTATGCCAAATCTTATAAAATAACCGACCATAATTCTACTGGATTTCTTTGAGCCATTCGTGTTAAGAAGCCGTTTCACAACGGAAGAGATCTCTTTACCCATCATAAAGAAGTTCAACCACCCAACCACCGCGCCAAAGAGCAACCCCCTAATGAGGTCTGACGAGCCCACTACCCATAATATCGTACATAATCCCGAACACATGAGTAATATTTTTTTTAAAAGTGACTTCGATACCGTCCATGTAACATTTTTCATACAGAGGACACAAACATATTAAAGATTAAATTCTTTTTTAAGAAGCCTGTAACACTGGAAGAAGCCTGCGGTTATGCCAACAATAACAAAGGTTATTAAAAAGATATAGTCTTTTTGAAAAAATTTATCAAGCCATAATCCTAAAAAAAAAGAGCACATTATAGAAAAGACCATGATAAAGCCTAGGTTACTGACTAAAATAAAAACCGACATCAAATTTTTTTTTGACGAATCATCACCGTTTTGATCATAATCATTAGGTTGGTCAGTTACCGATTTTTTCAACAATTCTGTCAAGATCCTTTTCCGTATTAAACGAAATGATGATTTTTCCCGCCTGCTCCGAACACTTGATTTCAATAGTAGCGTCAAGATTTTTTCTCAATACCTGCGCATACAGTTTACATTTCCGTCTCATCTCAGGATCGGTATAAGCGCGTTTTGTCTTTTTATTGTTCCCCAAACAGTCAACGATTTTCTCAGTTTCTCTAACCGTTAGGTTTTTCGTTTTTATCTGACTATAAACCTTCATTTGATCGTCGATATTTTTCAAGCCGAGAATTACCTTCGCATGACCAACGGAAATCGTCTCATCAATCAAAGAAGACTGGATCTTTCTGGGTAATTTCAGTAACCGAATTGAGTTTGTCACAACAGACCGGCTACGCCCAACTTTTTGAGAGACAAGATCGTGAGAGAGGTCAAAATCGTCACACAACATCTTGTACCCCATTGCTTCCTCTATCGGGTTCAGATCGGCTCTCTGGATATTTTCTATTAACGCAATCTCAAGTGATTTTTGATCCGACACATTTTTAACAATTGCCGGTATTTCTTCTAAGTTCAATCTTTTTGTCGCCAACAGGCGACGTTCCCCCGCAACCAATTCGAATTTATCTTTGAGTTTCCTAACTATGATCGGTTGAATCAATCCGTTTTCACGTATAGAATTCTCAAGATCTTTCAGCTTTTCCTCTTCAAATCGATGACGAGGTTGATACCGATTTGAAACTATCTCCGCAAGTTTTATCCTACGCACAACCTCCCTGCCCAGATCAGACAAAGGTATCAGCGTATCTAAGCTTCTTCCCAACCCATTTTTTCTCGCCTTTGCATCCATTTTATCAAGCCTTTTTCGCCATGTTTTAACAAACAGCCAAAGATTCCGACTGTTTCATCAAAAATTCTTTTGCCAGCTCACGATAAGCCATCGATCCCTTGCTGGAAGGGTCATAATACAATGCCGGTTTACCATAACTAGGTGCTTCGCTAAGTTTCACGTTCCGAGGAATTATCGTAGAGAAAACATATTCTCGACCGTCAAAGAAACGTTTAACCTCTTCCACCACCTGCATAGACAAATTAGTACGCCTATCGCACATAGTCAACAATATCCCCTCAATTTGGAGATCCGCATTCAAGCTCAATCTTATCAGGTTTATAGCTCCTATCAGCTGTCCTAATCCCTCAAGAGCATAAAACTCCGTCTGGATCGGAATCAAGATAGAATCCGCCGCAGTCAAAGCATTAACCGTTATCAACGTAAGCGAAGGAGGACAATCTATGAAAATATAATCATACTCTTCTTTGAGCAATTCCAACCCTTCACGAAGCCTTTTCTCTCTCCGATCAAGGACAAACAGTTCGGCGTCCACTCCCGCAAGATTTTTGGTAGATGGTATTATATGAAAATTATCGTACCCGGTTTCCAGAACTATATCCGACAGGGAAAACCCCTCAATCAAAGATTCATACAAACCGATCCGCAACATCTGTCTATCTATTCCCAGTCCGCTAGACGAGTTACCCTGCGCATCAGCGTCAATCAGCAATACCTTAGAGCCGTATTCCGCCAACCCCGCACAAAGATTTATCGCCGTAGTCGTCTTGCCTACGCCACCTTTTTGATTAGAAATCCCGATGATTTTTCCCATAACCCCTCACTATTTTGATAGAGCGATTCTAACAAGTTTCATAAACCGAATCAACGTTTTAAAAATTTTTTTTCATACCCTTTTTAGAGAGGGAAACGGCTTTATTTTGTTTTTTTTACACACCTAATATGATATATCTGTTTTTTTATTGTTAACCAACCAAAATCCGGAGAACGCTATGTCACTTAAAGAAAGAATTCAATCAGATATCAAAACCGCTATGAAAGCAAGAAACAAACAAGAACTGGAAGTACTCCGAATGACATGGTCACAAATACGGCGCGGAGAAATAGATTCAAGGATAGATTTCACCGACGATGACGTCTTAAAAATACTTAAATCCGGTGTGAAATCCAGAGAAGAATCCGTCTCCATGTTCAAAAAAGGAGGCAGAGATGAGCTAGCCGAAAAAGAAATCTTTGAGATAACGGTTCTAAAAAGATATCTGCCCGAACAATTTTCTATAGAAAAGATTGAAGAAATCGTCGAAAAGATTATCTCCGATAAAGGATTATCAGAACCTAAGGATATGGGCATAATTATGAAAACCGTCATGACTGAATATGGGGCACAAGTAGACGGGAAAATCGTTCAGGAAGTAACAAAACTGAAATTGAGAAACAAGTAGTAACAAAAATCGTTCAAAAAAAAAGGATGGAGACCGTCGGGTCGCCATCCTTTTTTTACAGATCTATCTTCTAATACATTCCGGGCATACCACCCATTCCGCCCATACCTGCCGGAGGCATTGCGGGACCGGCCGCTTCGTCTTGCGGAGCATCAGTAATCATCGCCTCTGTGGTCAACAACAAAGCCGAGATGCTTGCCGCATTCTGAAGAGCAGACCTTGTTACCTTTGTCGGATCGATAACACCTGCTTTAATCAAGTCTTCCGTTTTATCGGTTGCAACATTGTAACCCGTGCTTCCTTTTGTAGCAAGTATCTCTTGGACAATAACGCCTTCTTCTTTACCTGCGTTGACACAAAGTTGTCTCAACGGAGCTTCAAGAGAAGCCTGTACTATTCTCACACCGGCTTGTGCATCGCCCTCTAATTTAAGTTTATCCAAACCGTTTATTGCTCTCAAAAGAGCGACTCCGCCACCGGGTACAATACCTTCTTCCACAGCCGCGCGCGTCGCATGCAAAGCATCTTCAACACGTGCCTTCTTCTCTTTCATTTCCACTTCCGTAGCGGCACCAACATTCACAACAGCGACTCCACCGGCCAATTTAGCCAACCGCTCCTGTAACTTTTCTTTATCATAATCAGACGTACTCGCCTCAATCTCGTTTCTGATTTGCGATATACGC
>CAZFUR010000092.1:0-7302 GCA_964522245.1 uncultured bacterium
AACTCTTTTGACGGTGCGCCCACTATCTCATCATCAAAACCAGTCTTAAGAGACTCCGAACCGTAAACTACCACTGGTATTAGCAAAACTAGAAAAAATAATCTTCTAAAATGTTTCATTTTTCAATCTCCTTAAGTTAAAATTTCTCACAACCGTTATAAGAATAAATATCAGTGGAATAATTAGATAGTATAAATAATGTGCCGTAAACAGTTTTTTTCTGTCAACAACTAAAGGATATCCTTTAAACATATTTCCTTTGGAATTTGGTATGTTAATTCCTGAAAGACCAAATATAATAGGAAATATTTCCTCTTCGCTATTTGAATAGGTGCTACCGATTTTGCCGTTTAAAGAGTACTGGAACAATCCATAATTTTTATTAAGCGTATCATCATTGACCATTTCAAGTTTTATATCCGTTTTTACAAGTCTTAGTTTTTTGAGAAAATCATGTTCGTAATCTTTAAACCTAGAATCATTGGGGGTTAGATAAACTTTTATGACAAGTGGCGGTATCTGTTTTAATCCTTTTACGACAGCAGGCGAAAATGAATTCCTATGACTTTCCGTAACGTCAATGTTGAAAACAATTTTAGGGAAATATAAAAACGGAATTACAGAGGCGGCGAATATAATAAAAAGATATTTCCATTTGTGTTTTAAATCAAACCTCAAAAAAATATATCCTAATCCCAGAAAAAAAATCGATACAAAAATAAAAAATAACGATGATCTTAAAGATAAAATACCCGATTCGAAACTTTTGAGAGTTTTTGTAAAAGTATATTCCGATAAAAACAGCGCAATAGCAGATGTGTTTGCACTTTTAGCGAAATCCACAACCCAAGAAAAAACGACCATCGCAATGGTAAGTATCGCTGCATTAGCTGTGTTCTCAAAAAGAGTCGCGAAACAAAAAGAAATCGCAACAATAACCAACCCGTACAAAAGGTATCCTAATAGTAACGTAAACGACTCGCCATAGGCAATATGACCGCCGTAAAATTTCCACACGACAAAAGACGGGATCGTTAGAGACAATACAAAAAAGACAAACATAACCGATGCTATCGTCTTTGTTATCAAAATTGTTCCAAAACGGAACGGAAGTTGTGTTAAAACCGACAATGTACCGTTTTTTCTCTCATTGCTGATAAGAGGAATCGTAACGAATGGCAAAAACAGCGAAAACAACAAAAACAAACCGCCAAATGTGGGGATGAATATACCGGGGGTAGGCTCAAAACCGCTTGCGTATAGAGGATTCCCGATGGCTGTTTTACTCGCTTTAGAATAAAGATCCACAGCCATAACAAAACTGTTGCCGATAACAAAACTTGTCAAAATAAAAAATAGCACCGCCGTTTTTGAAAAGAAAATATCTTTGATCTCTTTTTTTAGAAGAATAAAAACAAGTCTCATTGTATAGCCTTTATGAAAATATCTTCTAGAGAAACAGTGTCGCCTTTGAACTTTTGCCCTAAACTTTGCATGTTTCCTTTTGCCAAAATATTCCCCTCATTTAACAAGATATAATGATTACATATTTTCTCTGCCTGATGCAGTTGATGAATAGACAAAATAAAAGTCCTGCCTCTTCGGTTTTCCGTTTTTATGAAGTTTAGTATATCTATCAGTTGGATCGGGTCAAATCCGTCGAAAGGTTCATCAAGAACAAGAATCTTTTTTCTGTTGGATAAAGCAAAAAATAATTTCAACCTTTGATGAAAACCTTTTGAGAGATGAGCTATTTTTTTATTCATCACTTTTCTAAGAGAAAATATCTCTATCAGGTTTTTATCCATATACCCTGTTGTATCGTGAATAAAAGTTATAAAATCACGCACGTAATAGTCGGGATACAACAAAAGCCGTTCCGGCATATATGAGACAATACGTTTTTTCTCCCTAAACGTTTTGAGCGGTTTGTTTTTGAAAAAAATCCCCCCTGAATCAGGATTCTGAAAACCGGATATAATTTCAAGCACAGTAGTCTTGCCCGCTCCATTAGGTCCGATTATACCTGTAATTGATCCTTCAGGCACATCAAAACTAACTTTATCTAACGCAACAGTTCTTAAATATTTTTTTGTGATTTTATCGATCGTTAACAATTTGTATTCTCTCTAAAATAATTGAACGCAATACCTATCTTAGCATAGTTGAGCGTTTATTTGTGAAGTAAAATTGCGTTAGCAAACATTTTGTGTTCGATAAGTATCGGTTTTCTTTAGTTATGATAAACCTTGACTTTTTTTGATACGGAATTGTCAAAATAAACCTCGTCGGAGGATAAAATATCGTCTTTATAGATAATTTTCTCAAAAATATTCGAGCTGTTTTTTATGAGGTATTGTCTATAAACTCCGGGCAACAGACCGCATTCTACGGGAGGCGTATATAAAAAGTCTCCCTTTTTTATAAAAATATTTGATATAGCACCTTCTGTAACCTGGTTTTTTTCGTTCATAAAAACTAGATCGTAACAGCCTTTTTCTCTGCACCATTTTAGCTTGGAGTTATAGATATCTCTATTTGTGGTTTTGTGATAAAGATATGGGGTGTCGGTTGATACTTTTTGATCGGAAAAACAAAATTTATTTTTTTCGCTAGATGATTTTTCGTCTATAACGATTGATTCTATAGAAAATTTGCCGGTAACCGACAAAAGAATTCTTACCTTGTATTTTACGGATGATTGAAAGGTTTTCGATAAAGCTTGTAATTTTTGGTTCAAAGTTGATCCGTCTAGAGGAAAATCAAAATACGATGCGGATTCGGATAACCGCCTAAGATGAGAGTCAAGCAGAAAAAAATCTCCATTCTCCCATAAAATAGTTTCAATAAGACTGATTTTTGAATAGGTTTTGAAAAGAAAATCCGATTTTAGATTGCATTCGGCAAATTCACTATCCGGATCCGAATCGGCGACGATACCACTCCCGATACCCAAAACGGCTTTACCTGTGCTTTCATCTGTGACAATGGTTCTTATAGCTACGTTAAACATAGCCTTTTGTGGCATTATATATCCTATGCTTCCTGTATATATTCCTCGTGGTTTTTTTTCAAGTTCCTTTATTATCTCCATCGCCCTGATCTTTGGAGCTCCCGTCACTGACCCCGACGGAAAAATATTGCGAAAAATATCAAACCATGAGAGTTTCCTTCTCAAAATACCCGTTACGGTGGATGTCATCTGAAACAAAGTTTTGTATTTTTTTATGTCAAAAAGAGATTTTGTCTTTACCGATCCAACTTCGCAAATCCGACCTAAATCGTTTCTGAGCAGATCTACAATCATCAGGTTCTCGGCTCGATCTTTAGAAGCGGATTTTAGTTTCTCCGATTGGATTTTATCTTCCTTGAGTGTTTTGCCTCTTTTTATTGTACCTTTCATCGGTTTTACCGTGATAAAATCATTGTCTCTTTGAAAAAATAGTTCCGGCGATAACGATATTATCCGACGAGAACCATCATTTATATACGCCGAATACCCGACGGGTTGTTTTCTATATAGATCACAAAACAAGGCAAAAGCATCATTCTTTAGCTCGAAATTGATCGAAAAAGTGTAATTAGCCTGATATATGTCGCCTTTTGCGATGTAATCTTTGATTTTTCTAACATTTGCGGTATATTTTTCAGAAAAATCCTTTTGCCTGTTTTTTGCGAAGGTATTCTTTTTTGCATATTTTTGCATCCATATAAGTATTTCTTCAGAAGTTTCTTTCAATTCTATTTTTTTTGAAAAAACACCAAACCAAACGAGAGGAATATCGGGTGAATTGTCGGATACGAATTTTTCCTCAAAACAGTAGCCTGCTTCATAAGACAGATAACCGGCGATAAAATGGTTTTGATCAATCTTTTCTTCCAAACCGATTAGTTTGTCTTTTAAATCTTTATGATTTTGGGTAGTAATTATTTCTACAGGATCGTAAAAACAGATATTTGGGGTTTTGGGATTATCTTGGTTGGTTGATAAAAACAATACCGATGTCTTGTCTAATATTTTTCTAAGCTTTTCGATGCTCATGGTCCCACTCCACAAAGAGATTCAAAAGAAGTGAGATGATATCATAAAGAAGATTGTTTATGCACTATTTGTTCTAGTTTCGGAAAAATTTCTATTTCCCCCAAAACTCTTGATAAGACGGTTTCGGCCGGTTGGATATATTGTAAAAATTGAGTTTTACCCTTTTTAAGTCCTAAAAAAGAGAACGCCCCTAACGCTTGCAGTAGACGTTGGATTGAACATAAATTAAAAATCAGCCTGAATTGTTTGCGGTTTTGTCGTTTCTCAAAATAGCACAGTAATTTTTTAATGATATTTTCATCTAAACAGACGTACGGATCCTGTAACAAAGATGCTAGATCGTATTCGGGTAGTCCGTATCTCAAACCTTGAAAATCTATTAAATAAATTTTTCCGTTTTTTAGAAAAAGGTTTTTTGACTGAAAATCACGGTGTATGAAAGTTTTCTCTTGTTTAGATAAAATTTCCGCAAGATTTTTTAATTCATCATCAATCGGTGATAAATCACCATCGTGTTTTCTGTGATTTTGCAGGTAGTTTTCTATAAAATATTCCCCCTCCCAACGATATAGATTGTAGTCGAATTCCGGTTCCGTAACGAGTGAAATATCTTTGTTTTGATCTGATGAGCTAAATATTTTTATAGATTCATCTATCGCTAATTTATAAAGTTTTAGTATCTTTTCTTTTTTTGCTCCTCTAGTTGCGGTAAACAGATTTTCATCGCCTAAATCTTCTAAAACAAGATACCCTTCTGTGTGTCTGTCGGACAATATTTTGGGTACATTTACCGAAATCGTCTCTAAAAAATTTTGTATGGAGACGTAACGATTATTCTCCGTTTTTTTTCTATCGTAAACCATCAATATTACAGACCGGCAATCATCGGCTATCCTAAAAAAAACTCTGTCCGAACCTTCATCAGCTATTTTTGTTATTGTCGGATCTGTCCATCCGAAATCTTCTTTAATAATCTGTTTTATTCTCAACATAAGATCTCATCTTGATATTTTCCGTTAACGACGATTTTATCACATACCACGCAATCCTCAAGAACGCTATTCTTTTTGATGATAACATTATCCCAAATGATACTATTTTTTATATACACATTATCTTCTATTGTTACGTTTTTACCGATAGCGACATAACCGTCCGTTTTTACCTGCGGATTAGAACTGTTTCCCATTATATGCATCAGATCTGAATGCGCTTTTTTATATTGATCCAAAGAGCCGATATCGTACCAATACCCTTGGGGTAACCGGTAGGCATAGATATCTTTTTTCTGGTCGATCAGCTTAAGATAAGTTTTTATTATAGAGAATTTTTCCGATTTAGTGTCAAATTCATCAAAAATATTTTTCTCCATAACATGAATACCTAGAAAAGTATCTGTGGGGGGATCGGTTTGAAAAATATTGCGTATATCAATAATCCGTCCGTCTTGGTCTATATTGAGTTGTCTGGGATCACACCATGGAGCGACAACGAGTGTAGCTAAACCGTTTTTTTGTCTGTGAAAATCCAGCAATGAGTCGATATTCAAGTCGCAGATTATATCACCGTTATAGACAATGAATGTTTGGGCGGTTAAAATCTTTTTAGCTTTTTTCAGTGCTCCCCCGGTTTCGAGTATTTTTTTTTCATGGGAATATTTTATCTTGATTCCCCATCTACTACCGTCTCCAACAATTTCTTGTAAGCGGTCTGCGTGATAATGTTTGTTTATAACGAAAGATTTAATACCGAATGAGACCAATTTCTCTATGGCGTAAAAAATTATCGGTTTTCCAAAGAACGGAACAGTGACTTTAGGTCTTAAGTCTGTCAAAGGACGCAACCTTGTTCCAAAACCGGCACCAAATATAAAAGCCTGAATCTCTTTATTCGACATCTTCAAACAGTTCAGAAGACAGATACCTTTCTCCTGAATCGGGTAAGATTACGACTATCGTTTTGCCCGCAAACTGATCCAATAGAGACAATCTATGAGCAACCGCAACCGCCGCTCCGCTTGATATTCCAGACAAAATACCTTCTTGTGTAGCCAGCCTGCGAGCATAATCAAATGCTTGCTGATCGGTTACCTGCTCTACCCTGTCAACAAGAGTTAAATCAAGTATTTTTGGGATAAACCCTGCCCCAATACCTTGAATTTTGTGTGCACCGGGAACAATAGTCTTTTTATCCAAAAACTGAGATATAACAGGACTGCCGGACGGTTCTACACCAACGGAGAGAATCTGTTTTTGTCTTTTTAGAAACCGTGAGGTACCTGTAATTGTTCCGCCTGTTCCAATCCCTGAGACAAAAACATCTATTTTGCCATCGGTATCGTTCCATATCTCAGGACCTGTGGTCTGTTCGTGTATGAGGGGGTTGGCGGGGTTGGCGAACTGTTGAGGCAAAACATATCTGTCTGTATCGCTTTGATATATTTCATCAGCTTTATCAATTGCTCCTTTCATCCCTTTTGAGCCGTCGGTCAAAATTAAATTCGCACCCAAAATTTTGAGAAGTTTACGCCGTTCAAGACTCATTGTGTCAGGCATAGTAAGCGTTAATTTATATCCTCTTGCCGCACTAACAAAAGCCAGAGCAATACCGGTATTGCCACTAGTCGGTTCGATTAATTCTTTACCTTCTTTTAAAATCCCCTTCTTCTCCGCATCTAAAATCATAGATGCGCCAATTCTGCATTTTACCGAATACGCAGGGTTTCTCCCCTCAATTTTAGCAAGCAGATCCGCTTTTGAACCTTCTACAATCCTGTTTAACCTTATGAGAGGCGTATCACCGATGGAATAAGTATTATCTGAATATATCATCTATTCCCCTCCGTTATATTTTTTCTAACGCTTGTTTTATGTCATCTATGATATCATCGGGGTTTTCTATACCGACTGACATACGTATGTAATCATCAGTTACCCCTGCCGATAATTGTTCTTCGGGGGTTAATTGTTGATGAGTCGTTGAGGCGGGATGAATGACAAGAGTTTTAGCATCGCCGATATTTGCGAGATGAGATAACAATTTTAGGTTATTTATGAATTTTTTGCCCGCTTCTTTACCGCCTTTGACGCCAAACCCCACTAAAGCACCTGCACCTTTCGGGAGATATTTATCCGCTTTTTTCTTCTGAGGACTGTTCGGAAGCCCCGGATAATTCACCCAAGTTACTTTGGTGTGTGTCTCAAGAAAAGATGCCACAACTAAAGCATTCTCACAATGGCGTGGCATTCTTAAATGTATAG
>CAZFUR010000093.1:0-7286 GCA_964522245.1 uncultured bacterium
CATCGCAGTCGATATATTGCGCATTCTCAATCGACAACGCCATATTAACCGATACGGTTGTTTTGCCTGTACCGCCTTTACCGCTTGCGACACTTATAATCATAGTTTACCGCCTTTTTTCACTATATACACGTTTTGACATTCATCGGAAAACTTTGTCATTTGCAGTCCCTGTTTGTCGAAAAACGGTTTCAATGTTTCCAGTTTACCGTTTTTACGTGGATGTTTTCTTCCTTCGCTTAGATGTATTTTATCGATTATACCGAAACTGTGTTCGTTGAAATCCGAGATAATCATCTGGCTTTTTGTGACTCTCAACATCTCTTTGACGGTATGTATCGGGTCGTCGAAATGATGATAAGTCAAACAAGATATCGTCAGGTCAAACGTTTCGTCAGGAAAATCTAAATCTAGGCTATCCGATATTACAAACCGCACCTTATCCGATCCGTTTACCCCCGCTACGTTCAAAGCGGCGATGAATTGTGTTTCTTTATCCAGCTCAACAGTCACTATATTCTCGCAGACCTCTGTCAACAAGGTTGTCAGGTTGCCTTTGCCTGTTCCGATCTCCAGTATGTTATGCGGGCGATTTTTTATCAGCCTTATTATATTTCTGTGTGATTCGGTTATATCCAATCCGAAACCTTTGTAAAAATCGGCTCGTTCCATCAGGATTTTTTGTTGGTTTGCGACATCTTGTTGAGTGTATTTGTAATTAACTTCCATCTTATTGCCAATGCCCTTCCACGTTTGGAGAATCTATTGTCTGAAGTTGACCGTTATTGAATTTTTCCAATGATTCCATAACCGTCCCCGATGCTCCGATGGCGATTTTTATTCCCGCGGCGCTTAACGCCTTAAACGCCTTAGGACCGCAGTTGCCCGTTATCAAAACCTCGGCTCCGCTGTTTGCGATCGTTTGCGCCGATTGAGTGCCCGCTCCTGCCGCGGCATTCAGGTTTTGTGTGTTTTCTATATACTGATCTGTTTTGGTTTCTGTGTCGAACAGTATAAATCCGCTTGCTCTTCCGAATCTCTGATCGACGATTGAGTCTAAACTTTTTCCCTGACTGGTAATAGCGATTTTCATAAAACTCTCCTTTATTTAAATCTTCTGCATTGTCCTCTTCTTAACCTTCTGCGGCATCCGGGCATAAAAAACGAGGCTGATTCCAACCTGTTTTCCCTGTACGCCTTGACGATATCATCCACCTGACCGCTTATCCACGGGATCAGCTTTATCCCCGATAGGTCAAGAGAATTTAACAACTGTCCCGATACCGCACCGCATATAATGATGCCTACCCCGTCTTTTTTTAACTTCTCTATTATCTCGTTGCAACCTATTGTGTTTAGAGAAAATGTCCCTTTATTCAAAACTTTTTCGTCCGATACCTCAAAGATCATAAAAGATTTTGATACATCAAAAACAGGTGCAACTCTATTGTCTAAAACGGATATAGATATTTTCATGCCTTCCTTATTAAGCAATAGTGATACCAACAGGCGAAAAACTTTTTATTTTAGTAGTAACTTGCTTTTTATTAGGTATTTATAAAATTATAACGTTTATCGAGGATAAGATTATACAGTCTTGATTTAGAGACACTATCTTGAGTATACGGTTGCATATAAGAAGCTATATAACGTTGTTTGTTTTCTTCCTTATACAATAAAAAAGGCTCGCCTGTTTAGAGACGAGCCTATCGGTATTAACTGTAACGATGACTATTTCTTATGAGCGGGGTTCGCCTTTATTTTTCTGCCTCTGATTACCTGTCCGTCCAAGATTTTCACCGCTTCTTTAACTTCTTTATCCGATTTAAATTCTGCGAATCCGAATCCTTTAGGTCTGCCTGTTTCTCTGTCTTTGACTATCATGACTCTTTGAGGAGTTACGGATGTTTTATCGAAAAGTTCTCTTATGTTCCTTGCCGTTACGGCGTAATGAATATTTCCTATATATACTTTCGGACCTTGTTTGCGGTTGATTTTCTTTTTGAATTTCGGGGTGAGCTTTTTACCGAAAGAGTACATTTTTAGACCGTCTAGCTCGTCTAGCTGAGTATCTTCGTTAAGGCAACACGAACCGAAATGGAACGATTTTACAACCTTTGCCCCAAACAGTTCGCAAACCGATTTGAGTATTTTTATACCGTTTGACACAAATAATTTTGTAAAAAATTTAGGAGCCGCGCTTGATGTTATGACAACAGCTTTTTTGTCCCCTTTTTGCAATCTTTTCATAGGTGTTGTTTTGCCCCATGGCCAGTAACTTAAAACCAGAGTTCTCTCCACAAATTTTTTCATTATAGCCGTCACGGTGAAAAAATTTATAGGTGACCCAATCACAATCACGTCCGCATTTTCGATATCTCTAAGTATCGTTCCCATAGCGTCTTTGTGGATGCAGGTGCCGATTTTTTTATCTAAAGGATCCTGAGTGCATTTTCTACAATTGGTGCAAAAAGCGATTTTTTTATCCATCAGATATGTTTTTTTTACAATTGCGCCGTTTTGTTTTGCGCCGTCGAGTAACTGGGATACAGCGGTATCAATGACCCTGTTTTTTCTGTAACTCCCTACTATTGCGAGCACTTTTGTTTTCATTAATGATTGACCTCTCAAGAAAAAAAGTTTATCTTACCAATTCCTAGTAGAGCGGTATTGTATCGCAATTGAAAAAATATAGACAGTAATTTTTTTTCAAATATTCCTAAAGAATGTCCTGTTTGTTCCGATAGTCCGTAATCCAAGCGATTTTTTGAAAGTTAACTGAGTTTACCCAAAACAGGATGACAGGTGATTTATGAAAAGAGTGAAAAACAAGAGCGTTTTATCTGTGTTGATTCTACTGACGTTGACAGGTTGTCGGACAAGTGAAAATTACTCAACCGTTTCGCAAGAGACTACTTCTTACGGGTCTTATTTTAACGCTCGGCAAAGACATTACAGTGAGTTTAATTCCGCAATAGCGGGGTTGCAACACGATGATATATCGGTCAGGGAACAGGCGGTAGAGGTTTTAGCGGGATTGAGAGATTCGCGCGCCGTGGAGTATCTGATCAGAATTTTGAATACCGAACAGGGAGATATCCGTTACAAAGCCGTTTTCGCTCTGGGAGAGATAAGAGATGCTAGAGCGGTTTGGGTTTTGGTGGAGTTGCTCAAAGACAGGGATTGGCTTGTCCAGAAAGAAGCCGCTTTCGCTTTAGGTAAGATTAAAGATATTCGAGCGGTGGATTATCTCATAGATGCCTTAGAAGACAAAGATGCCGATCTACGTTTGGAGATAGCGTGGGCTCTGGGTGAAATAGGTGACAAAAAAGCGGTCAAACCGTTAATCCGTTTGCTTTGCGACAAAAATATGCAAAAAGAGTGTGCGTATGCCATAAGAAAAATAGGTTCTTGTGCCGTGGACCCTCTTGTTGATGCGTTGAAAGACGACAATAAAGATATAAGGTATTGGGCATCGGAGATTTTAGGCAAAATGAAAAACCCTCATTCTGTGAGCGTGTTGCTTGAGAATCTATCCGATCCCGATTGTTCTTATTACGCTAGAGCGTTAAAACAGATGGGTTCTGTGGCTGTGGACCCGTTGGTGACGTCTCTTTGTGATGAGGCTAGATGCGATCAGGCGGGGGATATTTTAGTGCAGATTGGGCGTCCATCCGTATGGGCATTGATAAGTTTGTTGAAACATAGAGACAGAAACATCAATATGAAAACGACGGAGCTTTTGGCTCGGATAGGTTCTGATTCGGTGGAGCCACTTATCAGTTTGTTGTCTAACCGAGACCCTGTAACGCGTGCTTATGCCGTTGAGACTCTCGGCTTGATAAAAGATACAAGAGCGGTTGTGCCTCTTATATCCGCCTTAAAAGATAGTTCTTTCACAGTCAGGGCTATGGCGGCTCATTCTTTGGGGCAAATACCCGATCAAAGAGCGATCAATCCACTAATCCAAGCATTGAACGACGCTTATTGGCCTGCGCGTTACAAAGCGGTTTACGCATTGGGGAATATCCGTGACCGCAGAGTAGTTAGACCGTTGGTTATGGCTTTGCGTGACAATGATGTTAGGGTTCAGGATGAAGCGTCGTGGATGTTATCCAGAATAACGGGATGCCGTTTTGGGCGTGATTATGCCGCTTGGAAAAAATGGTTAGATGAGAATATGTAGTAACCCGTATTACCGTTAAATTCAGACATAAAAACAGAAAAACCTTGCCATCTACGGCGAAATTTTATAACTTTTCTAAGAAGTTAATAGAAAGGGTTTTTTATGTCTGAGGGATCCGATTTAAAGAAAATGTTTTTATCCGGTAACGAGGCTGTCGCCAGAGGAGCTTACGAAGCCGGTGTGGTAGTTGCCACCGCTTATCCGGGCACACCCAGTAGCGAGATAACTCCATCCGTTACGGAGTATCCCGGTATAAATGTGGAATGGTCGATAAATGAGAAAGTCGCTTTGGAGGTGGGGATAGGCGCATCGTTTTGCGGGGCGAGGACTCTGGTTAGCATGAAACATGTCGGTGTGAACGTTGCGGCCGATCCGCTTATGACGTTATCGTATATCGGTGTTAAAGGCGGGTTGGTGATCGCTTGCGCCGATGATCCGGGTATGCACAGTTCTCAAAACGAGCAGGATAACCGCAATTATGCCAGATTCGCTAAAATCCCTCTGCTTGAACCGTCCGATAGTCAAGAAGCAAAAGATTTTACAAAAGAGGCTTTTCTGATAAGCGAGAAGTTTGATACACCTGTTCTTTTGCGTTTAACTACAAGAATTTGTCACGCTAAAACGGTTGTGTCCGTTTGTGAACCTGAAAAACTAAACAGGGATTACGTTTTTGAGAAAAATCCCGAAAAGTTTGTCATGGTTCCTGCAAGAGCTCGCAAACGCCATGTTTTTGTTGAACAGCGTCTTAAAGATATGGCTGATTTTGCCGAGACGACCCCTCTCAATCGAATAGAGTATAACGACAAAAAAATCGGTATCATATGTTCCGGAGTAGTTTATCAGTATGTCAAAGAATCGTTTCCCGATGCATCGGTTTTGAAACTTGGTTTTTCCTATCCGCTGTGTAAAAATAAGATCAGGGAGTTTGCCGATTGTGTCGAGAAGGTTTATCTGATTGAGGAGCTCGACAACCTTCTGTTCAATGAAATCAAGTCGATCGGTATAGATGTTGATGGTAAACCTGATAAATTTATTCTCGGTGAACTTAATCCGAATAAAGTTTATGAAATAATTACGGGTGAATCTACAGAGCTTTCGTCCGATCTGCCAAATAAACCTCCCGTTATGTGTGCCGGCTGTCCGCACAGGGTTACTTTTTCAACCTTGAAGAAATATAAAGCGATTGTCACAGGCGATATAGGTTGTTACACGCTAGGCAGTTTACCGCCTCTGTCCGCTTTGGATACTTGTGTTTGCATGGGTGCGGGGATAGGGAATATGCACGGTATCACAAAAGTTGTCTCCCTAGAAGACAGAAAAAAGGTTGTCTCCGTTATAGGTGATTCCACTTTTTTTCATTCAGGAATAACAGGCGTGGTTAATAACCTGTATAATAAAGGTGTGGGGACGATACTTGTTCTCGATAACAGGACCACCGCGATGACCGGCAAACAGGATCATCCCGGTACAGGGTATACCATAAATCAGGAACCGACTGTAATGGTCATGCCTGAAGATATCTGTAAAGCTGTGGGGGTAAAACATGTTGAGGTGGTCGATCCGTACGATTGCGAGGCGTTGGAGGTTGCTATCCGTAAGGCGATGGATTTTCCCGAGTTGTCTGTTCTTGTCATGAGACGGGAATGTGTCCTGAAGGTAGCCGATCCGCCCAAAGAGGTGGCGGAGGTTTTTCCCGACAAATGCGTCAAATGTAATCAGTGTTTGCTGATAGGTTGTCCCGCTATATCCAAAGAGTTGCCTCCCGTTATAGATGAGAATTTGTGTAATGGATGCGGTTTGTGTGAGTACGTTTGTAAAGTGGGGGCGATAAAATGCAAAAAAATATAACAAGAAATATACTGCTTGCCGGTATAGGCGGGCAAGGTACTATATTGGCAAGTAAAATTATTTGTCCTGTTTTGTTTAAAGCCGGTTTTGATCTAAAAAAGAGCGAAGTTCACGGTATGAGCCAGCGTGGAGGCAGTGTAAAAAGCGATATTCGGTTTGGCGATAAAGTCTACTCTCCTCTTATTCCTGACGGAAAAGTTGATTTCCTTGTGGCGTTTCATCCGACGGAACTTGATCGGAACCGAGTATTTCTGTCTAAAGACGGTGTTGTCATAGAGGTTGAACAGGGTGATGAGGATTTTATCCCGCACGCCAAAATGAAAAATCTGTTTCTTGTGGGTAAATTGTCTTGCCATTTGCCTGTAGGACGGGAAATCTGGGAAGAGGTTATTAAAGAGAAAGTGCCGGCGGTTTGGTTAGAAAAAAATATGCTGGCGTTTCATAACGGAATAGAGCGAGAGGGTAAAAAATAACAGCTAGATCGGAAGGGGTTTGCATTGTTCTGGGAAAAAGAAATCGAGACAATTGACCGTAAAAAGTTAGAGCTTTTGCAGTTAGACAGAATAAACACAGTTTTAGAGAATATTGCCCGAACCGATTTTTATCGCAAACATTACGAAAAGAAAAAATACAATATCCATCCTATAAAAAGCCTCAAAGAAGTATCAGAAATACCTTTTATGACCAAAGAAGATTTAAGAAGCAGTTATCCGACCGGTTTTGTCGTGACGGAACGTGACAATATTGTGCGGTTGCATTCTTCAAGCGGGACTACGGGTACGCCGACGGTGATATATCATACCCAAAAAGATATAGAAAACTGGAGTTCTCTGATATCACGTGGGTTGTGTATGGTGGGGATCTCAAAAAAAGATGTTTTTCAAAATATGATGACTTATGGGTTGTTTACAGGTGGTCTGGGGTTGCATTACGGAGCGGAGAAACTTGGCGCTTTGGTTATCCCGTCAGGTTCAGGAAACACAGACAGGCAGATAAAGTTTCTTCAGGATTTTAAGACAACCATCATTCATATAACGCCAAGTTACGCATTACATCTTGCGGAGGTGGTTGTGTGCAGGGATATTCTGGATACTTTGTCTTTGAAAGTCGGACTGATGGGAGCGGAACCGTATTCTGAAGCGACAAGAAAAAAACTGGAAAGAATGCTTCGTATAGATGTAATAAACTCGTACGGATTAAGCGAGATGAACGGTCCGGGTGTGGCTTTTGAGTGTATGGAAAAAGAGGGTAT
>CAZFUR010000094.1:0-7240 GCA_964522245.1 uncultured bacterium
CGATAACAAATCGGAGCAATTTCTATTCCATAAAAGTTTTTCAATATTTGCTGGAAGTCTAACTAGAAAATCGCTGAAATATTTTTCTTCCCACAGTATTTTGATTGTTTTTCAGAAAAATGATTAAAATATCATTTCGACCAGAGAAATTTCATATTCTCTTTTGAGACTAATATTTTCTTTTTTGCTTCGATTGAGTTGACTACATCAATCAGATTTTGGTTCTCATCTTTTGCCATAAAATCATTGAATATGAAGAATAGATAATCCAAATTCAGTCTATTTATAGCTCCAATTTCATCTTGCATTTTATCTATATCAAAATTGTCGGAACAGTCATAAATGAACCTGTCTTTGATCTTTTTATATTCATTTGTTTGAGGAACGCTTTTTTTGTGACATAACAACCATATGTTCGGAGTGCTAAACCTCTGTTTGATATCATAGACGATATTATCCATAATTTGTTTGCTTCCGGACCTGAATAAAAGAATATTTTTCGGTTTTTCATAACTTGCATCAAAATCAAATCTAGTTCCCAGATAATGTTTTTTCATGTTTGGTCTTGGATTCGGATATTTTGTATCAAAATTGTCTGTTAACAGATATCTATAAAGATTATCGTACCGTTCGATCATCTTTTCTCTACTAAAATGCTCATTGATGATGTTGCGACCGTTGTTACCCATCTTATCTCTGAGATTTTTGTCTTTGATTAATTCCATTAATCGATGATAAAAGGAATCCATCTGTTCAGTGTCTACCAGATATCCGTTAAAACCGTCTTTAACCAGAGAACTATTTTCTCCTGAATCGGTTGCGACAATGGGCAGTTTCATCGCCATTTCTTCCATTATCGAGTTTGATAATCCTTCGGTGGTGATATTTATTTTACCGTCTCGTCCTTTGTGTTTTCCTGAAGTTATGACTCCTATATCGAATAAATTTATAACCTCTTCCGGTTGCCCCGTCTCCTCAATAAAAGAGACCTGATGCGACAAATTTAGCTTTTTAATTTGTTTTTTTAACGGTTTAACGCAATCTTTAAAAGTGGTTCCGTGTAAAACTAATTTTATATTTTTTTCCGTTTTAGTGATTCTGGCAAAAACATCTACAAGTTTATCCAAACACTTCTCAATAGCGATTCTACCGCAATACCCGACTACAATTTCATTTGGCAAAATACCCAAATCCCGCATCAGTTTTTTGTCTTTACGATGGGGGTAAACGGCAGATAGATCAATACCGTTGTATATTTTTGCGACATGTTTGTACGGATAAACCGAACAAGCTTTGTCGTATCCGTTGTCTGTCGATGCGATAATACAGTCTACGGGTAATTTATCAAATTGAAACGCTCTTTTAATTCCCGATAACCGCTCTACAATTTTAGGTACGCCTGCTAGATACGCTATATAGTTTCCGCGAGGAAAATTGTTTGTCTGAACAATATCTATCTTGTTGTCTCGCAAATAGTTAATAATTTTGACATTGTCATTGATATATACGCACCTGCCACATTTTCTGAATCTTTCTTGAAACTCGTCTACAAAAGAATTGATCATATGGAATTCGTATCCTCTGCCACTTAGCCCTTCGACGATGGCAAGGATTGTTCTGGGGATTCCACCCGAATAAAATATTGGCGATACAAAGGCTACTCGTATTGGTTTTGGCATTTTTCTAGTCTCTGTTAAAATTACTAAATGGGACAAAATATATGGTTCGGTATTTTTTAGTTATATAAGAAATTACAGAATTTTGGGTTACTCATTCTCCTATTTTTTTCACGACAGTATCCCACAGCAATTCCTTGATGCTTGGATGAAGGCATTTCCCGTAAAAAAATCCTCATCGGAAATATTTTTAAATTTACCGGCAAGCTGGTTGCGCAAAATACCCTGTTCATATTTTATGATATCGTCGCATATAATTTTAAACCCTGTTTGTTCTAAGTATTTTAAATGATGCGAGTGAGGTTCTCTGTTCAACAAAAAGGTCTCACGACTGCGCCTATCGTTCCATTCTGAATCTGAATAACTCCAGTGTCCGTTCCATTTTTGCGCAGTACCGTGACACTTAAAATCGATCTGATGCGATATAAATCCTTCCGGTTTAAGCCATAAACACATCGCCTTATAAGCGTCTGACAAATTATCGATATGTTCAAGAACTGCTTGAGAGTAAATCATGTCAACCGATTCTTTTTTTATTATGCTTTCACTATCCCACGGTACTTCGTATGTTATACATGAATCGTCATCGTTCATATTTAAGAGGGAATTCCTGATTCGCTCTAACCGGTCTTCTCTAAGCATTTTCTCAAGATAGTTGTCGTCGTAAATATTTTTTGGGAACCTATATGAGTCCAGATACGGCTTGACCCTCGCAAATTCGTCTTCACCGGGGATATCCGCACGATTTCTAAACAAAGTTACTATTTCATCAAAAACCTTTAGGTTGCGATCATTTGTAGCGAACTTGGCTATATCAAACGCATAATAGGTTTGTGCTCCGGATATTAGTCCGGCAAGCCCTATCTCCAAAGAATTCCCCGGACCGAGTTCGGCAATGGTTCTCGGTTTTGTCGGTAAACCGTTTTTGTGAGCTGTCACAATATGTCTAAGCCATACCGAATAACAATATCGGGATGAATACGTTCCCAACTTATCCATCTAAATTATCTCCTTTTAAATATTTATTATCCTGTGAAGCAAAAAACGTACCGAATCAAATCAAACCTATTTTGACACGTTTTATCTTGAATATTTTTCATGCAATTGATATTTTTGATCATATTATGTCTAAAAATATAACAATCGCTTTTATTAATAACTACTTTGATATTGGAGGTATTCAAAAAACCTGTCTCTCCATCGCAAAATCTTTGCGAAATGAAAAGTTCACGTTTCATTTTATAAACTTGGGAAACGATTTTTTCTTAGACGGATTTAAAAATTGTGGAACTTGTTTTCATTCATCTAACCCTGCGGATATAATCAGCTATCTAAAAAAAAATAAAATTGATATTGTTCAGACAAATAACTGTGATTCAGGCAGTTATCTGGCTTATTTAGCCGATGTGCCCATAATTATTGAGCGTTTAGCCGGAATGAATTCGGCGTTTTTGTTCGATAAATCACCCGTAGACTGTATTATCGCATCGACAGATAACGGATACGACAAGGCGTGTTCGGTTTATCCGTACAAACATGTCGCAAAAATATATAACGGAGTGGATTTATCGGTTTTTTGTTCTCGCGAAAAAAATAATGAGTTGATAGAAAAATTTGGGATTCAAGAAAACGAAGTTGTAGTTGGATATTGCGGTAGAATCTCTAGAGAAAAATGTATAGATAAATTAATTGATATATTTTATCAGATATCAGAAAAGTATTTCGCTAAACTGCTTTTATTGGGAAATAGTATTGACGAAAATTACAGGCAATTGCTCAATGACAAAATCAATTTTTTTAGATTAAACGGTAAAGTTGTTTTTATAGACGGAAACGATAAACCGTCTGCGATAATGAATCTTTTTGATATAGGTGTTTTGACGTCAGGCAGACATACATTGTCGAATGGAGAAGAAAAGGTTACTGAGGAAGGCTTATCAAACTCTGTTATGGAAATGTTGGCTATGGGGATACCTGTGGTCGCAACCTGCTCGGGCGAGACGCGGACACTCGTAAAAGATGAGATCAATGGATTTTTGGTAGACTCGGATAACACGGATATGTTTTGCGATAAACTGTCTTGTTTAATCGAGAAGAAAGATTTAAGAGACAAAATGGGACAAAACGCTAATCAATTTATTGTGGATAATTTTTCCAAAGATAAGATGATTGCGGAATATGAAAAAACATATCGATATGTCTTGTCGACGGATTTTAGAAAAAAATATCCCGATAGACGCAAAAATATGGAAACTCATTTTTTGTCAAAAGAATTTTTTTGGGAAAATCTCAAAAAAATCTCAAAAAAAATACTTATCGTTAAATCGGGCAATGAACAGTTGACCAATTTTCTGATTGAGGAAATAAATAGTAATTTCCCGTCACCGATAATCGATATACTTTGTCATAAAAAAAACTATGCCGATCTCGTAAAACACGATTCTTTTAGGGAAATTTTGGTTTATGATAAAACCGTGTCTTTTAATCTAAACGAAATGGACGGTATCGTTAGTCGCATAAATGCTGAAGAATATGATTATCTATTTTTTTTATTCAATAATTTTTTAGGAAAAAACTACGATAATGTTGTAGAATTGATCGACGCTATAGTAACCGACAAAAAAATTGTCGTAACAGGATTGCTAAAAAAATATTTATGGCAATAACCGAACTATAAGGATTTTTCTAAAATGATAACACACCTTTTTATACATGCTTCCGTTTTTGTGAAAAATAAACAAGACCTGCCTTCTTTGATTTTAGAGGATTTGCATGGGCAACCTGTTTTGTTTAGATTGCTGGAGACGGTTCAATGTTCGCAAACAGTCTCTTTGATAAATGTGGTTACTTCGGATAAATCTATCGATGATGGAATTGTGAAATGTATTGAGAATTTTAAGAAGGATAGACTGAATATCCCGATAAACGTAATCAGAATAAGTAGTGAACAATCTTATAAGATCGACGATTCCAACAGGATAATCAATACAGATTTTATTTCCACAAAACCGTATTACGGATTTTATTCGCCGGATTGTTTGCTGGATTATGTATCGCAAAATCATATCGATCTGGCATTGGTTTTGACGGCCGATGATACTCCGTTACTTGAGGCAACTCTTATTGATAAAATTGTGAACGGTTTTGACGGGAAAAGTTTTTTTTACGGTCATCCGCATATGGGTGGCTCGAAGATCTTTTTGATACAGACTAGGGAGTTGTCGGGCAAACTGTCTGCATCAAAGTATAAAAATAAAAACAGTTTGCAAAATTGTCTGGATAATATCGGAGATGATATTGAATGTATGAGGGTTTTGAATGAAAACATTGATACTGAATCGGTTGAGAGAGACAAAAAAAGATCGATTGAAAAATATTTTAGCAAGAAAATAGATCTTGAATATTTGCTAAGAGAATTGAACGATAATTGCGCAAAACAGATTTCTCTTCAGGAATCGTATCAGTTTTATCAGCTTCATCATCAAAGAGACCTTGAAGTTATCAAAGATGTGTACGGGAAATTTTTAGATCTCAGTGTCGAAAACCATGAAGAGTTTATCCGATCGATAGAGAAAAAATCTAATCATAAATATCCCTCCGTATTGGAGATTGAACTTACAAACCGGTGTAACTTGAAATGCGATTATTGTCCACATACCGTTTTAAAAAGACCTGAAGAAGATTTAAAAGAGGAATTTTTTAAAAAGTTGGTAGATGAGTTTGTCGCTCTTACACCGATATTTGTGTTGTCAGGTTATGGCGAGCCGACGTTACATCCTAAAATAATAGAGTTCATAAAATACGCCAAAAACAAAGGTGTCGCACGGGTCTGTTTAGAAACAAACGGAACTCAATTGGACGATAAGTTTCTGAATAAACTTATCGATGCTAAACTTGATATTTTATTATTAAACCTAGATGCGTATGATAATTTTAATGATGGGAAAACAGAACGGTTTCCTTCGGAGAAATTGGTTTGTGATATCATCGGTTTAAGGTCGAAAAAGAGATTTGCTATACCGTACCTTGTTCTGCAAACCGTGAATAAAAAGACTGAGCAGAAAACAGTGAATTACTATTATAAAAGATGGGAATATATTGCCGATGCCGTGTCGATTCAGTCGTTTAACGACTATTGCCATACTTTTGCCAAAAATGAGTTGATTGATATGATCCCGTCTACCGAGCCGAATGTTTGTAGCAAGACGACTCAGAATCTTTTTTTACTCTCCAATGGCAAGACAACTTTATGCAAACAAAAGTTTGACGGTTTTCAGCCTAGCGACAAAAAGTTTTTACCCGATATGTGGGCTGATAATTATCTAAACGGCGGACGATTCGATTTTTGTCGTGACTGTTCACAGAAGTTTTTTATCGATTTCCGTATACCTGATAAAATCGATCAATTTCTCAAAATTAAGTTAAATAAAAAGTTGTACGAATCCCTGATAAAAGAGAAAATCGATTCCGCAGGTAGATATTTTGATAACAAAGATTATTTGAAAGCCTTAGAAGAGTGCGAATATATCTTAAAATATTGTCCCGATAATGAGTTTGTTAACAAAAAACTTGATGAAATTTTAAAAAAGTCTGATTGATTTTTCCCAATAATTACAATGATTGCTCAAGAAAATTTAAGCGGTTCATTTCTCTTGGTTTTGTCATGCTCGTAGCGCGTGATATCTCTTGTCCGGATAACTCCAGATACCCGTTTTCACCAAACCGTGACAATTGACTTATGCGAACACCTTGGTCTTTCAGCGGAAGATCTTTCAGTTTATCAGGCTGAATAGCTGAAAAAATCGCCATCGCTTGATATATATCGCCTTTTCTATCCGCTAGGATAAACCCAAACTTTTTTGCCGAATCTGCGATATCGTCTTGATTAGAAAAAAGTTTCACGTTTATCGGTTGTAATAGATTTCTTTCGGTTATTGATGCCATAAAATCATCTATGAAATTATCTGAATTAGTTTGAGTTTGATCAAAAAACTCACTGCTAAAAAGGGTATTGCCGTTGTGTCTTAAGGCTGAGAGAATCTTTGTTCCCAAGATCGATTCCAGATTAGATAGATTGTATTTTCTAGAAAACGTTATGAACTTAACATCTCTGTTGACCTTTTTGTACTTTTTTCGGACAAGAGTCATACAACAAGAAAACTTTTCCCGTTGTGCCAAATCAAAATAAGGCAGTTGTTCAGAAAAATATAGCGAATCCAAATCAAGAACAATCAGGTCCTCATTGCCTAACAAAGGTTTCAAATAGTGAGTTTTATGCAAAATAGATTGTAGTCTCATCGTTTCAGGATAAGACAACCCCAAAGAGACAAACTTTTCGACAAACCGTTGTTGAGTCATGTTGTCTGTGGATTTTCTTATTTCCGAAAAAACGGGGTTTCTGTCGATAACAATAGGGTTAGGCAAAAGTTTATTTAAATCATCATTGAGATATTTTTTTAAATCATCTATGTTATTGAGTCGCGCATTCTGAAAAATTGTGTTGATATCAAATTGCGATAATCTTGTATCCGCTTGTTTTTGTTTGTCGTCTTCGGCGGAAACGT
>CAZFUR010000095.1:0-7149 GCA_964522245.1 uncultured bacterium
TTTTTGTCTTTGTTTTCGCTTTTGTCTTTGTTTGCGAAGCTGTCTTAGCGGTTGCTTTTGCTGTTTTCTCTTCAGGTTTTTCCGTACTCTTTTCTGTTTTTGCTTTTTTTACACCGGTGTCGATCTTTGTGATTTTTACGGCACAATACTTTTGTCTGTGTCCGGTGTGTATTCTTGAATCTTTACGGCGTTTCATCTTAAAAACTTCGATTTTTTTACCCTTTTCAACAGACAGGAATTCAGCTTTAACAACTGCACTCTCAACAATCGGCTGTCCTATGGATACGGAGTCGCCACTGCTGACTAGCAAAACTTTATCAAAGGTAACCTTATTATCTTTGGGCGCATCAAACAGATCCACCAGCAGAGTCTGTCCTTCCGTTACCTTGTACTGTTTTCCCCCACTCTCTATAACTGCAAACATTTGATCCTCCAAAATTCATTATTATATTTTTAGCAAATTAATTCCTGATTTAAAGCCTCATAATTATATACAAAAGTATTAGAATGTCAATAAAAAATATTTTCCGACAAGCTTATTCATTCCTAGAAAATCAAAAAGATCTCTTAGCGATTCAACAAGGAATCTTTAATTTTTTCGATTGTTCTTCGGTCTGTCCTCACTATGATGCAGTCTTTATCTTTTAGAAATGAGTAGTATTGATGATTTTCGTTTACGACAAAGAGGTCTTCTTTTGAGCGTGTTTTTGTTGGTAAACTGAATCTTTGAGATAACCATTTTAAGTAGGTTTTATGAAATTCTGACGCGTCGTTTACGGTATCCCATCTTGATACCATTATAAATCCGCGGTTTTTGTTGTCGTTTTCAAATACTATATATCTATCGCCGTCCCATCCGGATGACGCTTTGACGGTGTCTTGTCTGCTTAGTTCAGATTCTAGCAGTATTTGTATGAAAAATTCACCCAAGGTATTTTTGTATGTTATCTTATAGCCGCATTGTTCTAGTATGTCGGATATGTCGGGGATGGTTGGATAATCCGGTCGGTCTCGATTTACAAAATATTTTTCAGGATGGATTATCTGTTCGGTCGTAGTCGGTGGATCGATAAAAACCTGATTCATACTGAAATTTTTGTTATGTATTTCCGATACAAAGGCGAGCCCATTTATGTATGGGAACAACAATGTTCTTTTTAGAAACTGCGGGGCGGTGTCCAATTTTTTAGGTATTAGTGCTGAAATTTGGTCGGCGATCAGATCTAAAAATATTCCTATACCTGCGTTTTCTTGGTAATATTTGTTCATGCAGTATGTCGCATCGCCTTCAAGAAGAGAGGTTAAGGCATTTAGCCTGTCTTCGTTCTCTTTGTTGTCGATACCCATTTTGATCAGGTCGTAATGCTGGTCTTGTATGGCGTGGGTCATCTCATGGCTTAGGAATAGATCTTTTATGTTGGGGGTCATAGCGATATTTTTTACGGTATATATTTTTTTTGCGCGATAATCGTAAAATGCGGCGACTTGTTCTTTATAGGTATCCAGTACAGCCTTTTTTAAGTCGGTAGATTCTTCAAGCAGACCGATTGTTTTATAGGCGTTTTCCATTTTATCAAAGGAATCGTTCGGGTATTGTTCACGGAATTTACCCATTATTATTTCTAACAGTTTTTTTCTATCGATACAGTCGTAGTTCAAAACCTTTTTTAAACGTAATCCCCGTATAGCCTCTAGTTTTTTTTCGATGACTAGATTTTTTTGCAATGTTTTAAATTTATAATTATTGTTTCTTAGGTATTTGATCAGGTTTGTTTTGGAGCGATTTATTTTTGATAGTCTGCTCAGTTCTTGTTTAAACCGGTTTGTTTTTAGAAATAAAAAAATTGAGGTAAACGTGAGCAAAGAGCATATAAACACACACACGTACACCCTTATATTTTTTGAGTACATTAGTTTTACCTTAAACAGTTGAGTGATAACAGACCTAAAAGTCTAGCAGCAATATCTATTCCAGTCTGATTAGATGAAGAACAAAGTTTGTGGTTCGTAATGGTTTCGGTTTGATCAACCCGGAGGCCACGTCATGACCCGCCCGCCGAGCAGATGAACATGTATATGAAAGACTTCTTGTCCGGCTAGTTTTCCTGAATTTATGATTGTTCTGAAACCGGTATCAAGGATAAATTTATCTTCGGCGATCTTGTTTATCGATCTAAATAAGTGACCCATTATCTTATCGTCTGCTTTTTTCAGGTCAGGGATGCCTGAGATATGTTTTTTCGGTAAAACCAGAACGTGAACGGGGGCTTGCGGGTTGATATCCTCAAAAGCGTAGATGAGATCGTCTTCGTAGACTTTTTTCGATGGGATTTCTCCTTTGATAATTTTGCAAAACAAACAGTCCATACACAGATCCTCCTTGATTATATATCAGGAGCGATTATATTGTAACTCTCTAAGAAAATCTATAGTTATTTTGTCTAATTAAGGCTTGATATTTAACTTTTTTATCTGTTATGTTTAGTTGGCAATTGAAAAAACTATATAAGGAGGTTTTTTGTATGGCTCATCAGATAGACTATTCAATCGTCGGTGACGACATGCAAGCGGTTGTTGTTTCTTTAGATCCGGGCGAGGCGGTTTCTGCCGAAGCGGGAGCGATGATGTATAAAGATTCAAATATACAGATGAATACCGGTACAGGCGGTGGAGTATTTAAAGGGTTGAAAAGAATGATTACCGGTGAATCTTTTTTTATAACTACATTTATCAACAATGGCAACAAGGTGCAAGAGGTAGCTTTTAGTGCTCCGTATCCGGGTAAAATAATTCCAATTGATCTTTCTGACGGTGATATGCTGTGTCAAAAAGATTCTTATCTTTGTTCTGCGTACGGTATAAATATAGATGTGGCTTTTACCCGTAAACTGGGATCGGGTTTTTTCGGTGGTGAGGGATTTATTTTGCAGAGGTTGTCCGGTGACGGTTTTGCTTTTGTCCACTCCGGTGGAATGATAGTGAAAAAAGAGCTAAAACCCGGCGATGAATTGCACGTTGATACAGGATGTCTAGTGGCGTTTTCTACAGGGATAGATTATGACATTAAGTTTGTAGGAGGTTTAAAAACAGCTTTTTTTGGTGGAGAAGGATTGTTTTTCGCAAAATTAAGTGGCAAGGGGATTGTATATTTACAAACGCTTCCTTTTTCCAGAATGGCAGACAAGATAGCATCTGCGGCACGCTCTTTGGGCGGTAAAGAAGAAACTTCTTTCGGCGGTGGTTTGCTCGGTAAATTATTGAATGGAAACTAAACTTTTTTGATCTTTTTTGTTTAACTTAGATCCAACCCTTGTTGGATAATAACTTTTAGGTACTTTGAATGGAGTGTTGTATGAAAATTTTTAGGTCTGTCTTGTTGGTTGCGTTTGTCTGTTTGTCTGTGTCTTGTTGTTTTTCTGAGGAAACGGATTCTTTACCGAGTCGGTTATCGGTGCCTAAAATAGATCTTACTAAGGAGGAGATTGATCAGATAGACCATATTATACCGTCTTTTGAAGGAGAGTATTTTGTCGTCTTAAAAACGGGGTTGGCGTTGTTGGTTAAAGAGACGGATTCGCCTGCAGTGTCTTGTAAAGTGAAGGTCAATACGGGGTCTATTTACGAAGAAGAGTTTCTAGGGTGCGGAATATCGCACTATTTGGAACATGTTGTTTCGGGTGGCACGACGTCTACTAGATCGGAAGAGGAGAACGAAAAGATAGAGTCAAACTTAGGTGGTGCGGCAAACGCATCTACCTCATACGATATAACGAATTATTTCATAAACACTACTCCCGATCATTGGTATGACGCAGTCTCTTTGCTTTTTTCGTTTGTATCAGACTGTCAGTTTTCGCAAAAGGAGATTTCAAGGGAAAAACCGGTCATTTTGCAAGAATTTAAATTGGGAGAAAACAGTCCTGACAAACAACATTGGCAGTTGTTTGTGAATACTGTTTATAGAGAATGTCCTGTAAAATATCCGATTATAGGCAAAAAAAGTATGTTTGTTAAACTGACCAGAGACGATCTTGTAAAGTATTATAAGAAAAAGTACCAACCGGGGAATATGGTCATATCGGTTGTGGGGGGGATAGACGGTTTAGAGGTTCTGTCATATCTGATAAACATGACAAAAGATTTTAAACCCGAAAATGAGTTCAGCGTTCCGATCAAACAAGAGCCTGAACAGATCACTCCAAGATGGGTCGAAAAAATTCATCCCGCCTCTAAACTGGCGATAATGAAGATCGGATTCCCGACGGTCTCCTTGATGGAACCCGATCTGTATCCGTTGGATGTGTTGGCGTCTATAATGGGACGGGGACGTACATCTAGGTTGTATCGCTCTTTGAGAGACGAAAATCAGCTTGTATTGTCGTGTAGTTCTTTTAATTGGACTCCTGCTTATTGTCGTGGTGTTTTTGCTGTATCGGCTAATCTTGACTATAAAAATGTCAAGGCGGTTGAAAAGATTGTTTGGGATGAAATAAATAAAATTAAAACCGACGGTGTGACTCAAGAAGAGTTAGATAGAGTCAAAAGAAAAATGATATCGTCTCATATATTCGGTAATCAAAAAGTCTATGCCATATCGGATAATCTTGCTTACTCATACTTGTCTACGGGAGACCCTCATTTTGATGATAAGTACGTCGAACAGATAAAAAAAGTTACTTTAGACGACGTGAAACGTGTCGCTGAAAAATATTTTCTGCCTAACAAAGAGTCTGTTGCCATCATAAAACCGCCCGAGAAACAGACTGATGTCAAAAGTGAACAGAAGAAAGAATCAAAGAAACATTCTCCCATAGAGATGGAATTGTCAAACGGGATGAAGTTGATTTTGAAAACCAGCGATGATTATCCCATAGTTGATTTTCGTCTATTTTTGAGGGGGGGGCTTAGATACGAGGATAACGATAAAAACGGTATAAGCAGGTTTATGGCAAGAATGTTGACGAATGGGACGAAAACAAAATCTAAGTTGGAGATTTCTAAGTCGATAGAAGATATAGGCGGTAGTTTGTCTTCTAGTTCAGGTGCTAATTCGGTGAATGTGAATTGCTCGGTTCTTGCTGAAGATGCTTATGTGGGTTTGAATTTGTTGGCTGATGTAGCGTTAAACCCATCGTTTCCCGAAGAAGAAATAGAGAAATTAAGGAGAGAAACCCTTTTATCCATTTCCAAGCTAGACGAATCATGGCAATCGGAGTTGATACGTTATTTCAATAAAAACTATTTTGTTTATCATCCTTATAAAAATGATGTAATAGGTAATAAAGAGGCTATAGAATCTTTGAAAAAGAGCGATATAGAAGATTTTTATCACAAAATATTCGTTCCGGAAAACATGGTTTTAGCGGTTTATGGCAAATATGATTTTGATGAAATGATCGAAAAAATAAGAAATATATTTGAGCGGATCCCGTCAGGCAGTTTAATAGAGCCTGAGTTACCTGTGGAAGTCGGTCAGAATTTGCAAGGTAATATGTC
Source organism: uncultured bacterium (assembly GCA_964522245.1). Taxonomy (GTDB): domain Bacteria; phylum Auribacterota; class Auribacteria; order Auribacterales; family Auribacteraceae; genus CAZFUR01. Next base: position 5,497 of record CAZFUR010000095.1, read on the forward strand.
TATATCTAAGGTAAGTGACAAATATTCCGCTTCGATATTTTTGGGTTTTCCCGGTATGACGATATATGATCAAGATAAGCCAGCGATGGATGTTTTGGACGGTATTTTGTCAGGTATAAACTATCCCGGTGGACGCCTGCAAGAACAGTTGAGAGGCAACGATAAGAGTCTTGTATATTTGGTTCATGCGTTTTCAAGACCGGGTATAGACGGTGGATATTTTGCCATTATGAGCCAAACGACAATGGAAAATTATGATGAGGTTATCTCTGTTATAAGGCGAAACATCGATGAGATAACTAGTTCTTTGGTGTCGGATGAGGAGTTGGATACGGCAAAGAATATGTGTATCACAATGCATAAATTGGGTAGAGAAACATATGCCTCGCAGGCATACAGCGATGCCGTAAATGAAATAGTCGGTTTAGGGTACGATTATGGTCAAAAATATCCTTCACAAATAGAAAAAGTAACTAAAGACGACGTTCTTAGAGTCGCTAAAAAATATTTCAAAAACAGTCTTCTTGTTACAGTTTATCCTGAAGGCTATTCTCCATCCGACAAGAAAAATGATTAATGTTGTTTCCGTAATACTTTTATTTATTGAACGGAACGTTTCCGCTTGTTTGAGTTCTAGTTTGGAAGGTTTTGATGAAAAAAAAGAACTTTGTTATACCTATATTTATTCCCCATAGCGGGTGTCCGCATCAGTGTATCTTTTGCAATCAGAATAAGATAACGGGGGCTGACGGGCAACCTACTGTTGAAGAGGTGGAAACAAAAATATTAAGTTATCTGAAGACTATCGGTGAACGGAGTACAAATCTGTTGATTGCGTTTTACGGTGGCAGTTTCACTGCGTTGGATACGGATTTGCAGACAAAATATCTGAAGGTAGCGTCAAAATACCTGAATTCTTCACAAGTAGACGGAATAAGAGTTTCTACTCGTCCGGATTGTATAGACGATGCTGTTTTGGATCTTCTGCGCGAGTATGGAGTCAGTCAGATAGAGTTGGGTATCCAGTCTTTTGATGATACGGTGCTAAAATTGTCTTTGAGGGGGTGCGACTCTGCTCAAGCCATAACCGCTTCTAAACTGATAAGGGAAAGGGGTTTTTTGCTGGGGCATCAGTTGATGATCGGGTTGCCGGGTGATTCTTTAGAAAAATTAATCGCAACAGCGCTCAAGTCTGTCGGCTGTAAACCGGATATGGCACGAATATATCCTACATTAGTCATGAACGGTACGGAGCTTGCCGGAGTAGAAAAATACAGACCTCTTTCTTTAGATGAAGCACTCAATCAGACACGTTTTTTGCTAGAGTTTTATCGGGAATATTTTGTAAGGATATTGAGGGTTGGGCTTCATCCTCCTTCCGATATGGGGTCTATTTTGTCGGGTCCGTTTCATCCGTCGTTTAGGTTTTTGGTGAACACAAAAATATGGGGTGGTTTTCTATCTGAAATTCTGCGCAATGCAATGTCTGATAGATGGTATTTCTCTTCTGAAGATTATCAATTCGCGATAGGATATAAGGGAGAAAACAAGGTTTTATTGGATAAAAAGATAAAGTTGTCAAAGAAAAGTTGGATTGTAAAAGATACTGTTTATCTTAGTTCGGGGCAGGTTTTTAAACGGTCGGATTTTAGG
>CAZFUR010000096.1:0-1957 GCA_964522245.1 uncultured bacterium
TATCGCGGAGTTGTTGTACAAGGTTCCTGGAATGCAGATTAGGCGTTACGATGGACATAATTATGGTGTGTACATAAGACGTCCTGCGACATTGGTTGCTTTGGGGCTTCTTGTTCTTATTGACGGGGTGATTGTTTTTAATCCGATGATCAATGGGACTGTTTGGGATTCGCTACCTGTTTCACTAGATGAGATAGAGCGCATTGAAGTCATAAGGGGACCGGGTGGCGTTTTGTATTCGGCAAATGCCGTCATGGGGGTAATCAATATAATAACAAAACCAGCTAGCGAGAAAGAGAATTATACATCTTTTCAGGGTGGCAGTCAGTATTATGCCAGTAGTTCCACGGGGATTGGCGGTAAACCGTTTGAAGGAATTGATCTGTATGTCAGAGGTTTTTATAGATTCAATCGCGATGATGGATTTAGAAGACGGGGTACTAAGGGTGGTAAAAAAGATAAAATGGAAAAACATAACTTTGGGTTTAAAGTAGATTATGATATTTCAGACGATACGAAGTTTACAGCTTTTTTTAAAAGGTTGACAAATAATGTCTCTAATCTAGGTATTTTACAAAGACCTGAGCGATTTAGACAACATTTTGAGATGACTAATATTGCGACAAAACTGCAACATCGCTTTAACGATCATTACGACTGTAACGTGAATTTTTGGTATAATAAAAGTTTATCTACCATCATCAGTACCAATGATATCATGATCGATTCGTTGAACGTTAATACTCAGCATAATTTCTATTTTGACTTGTTGGGAAGACATGTCTTTTCCGTGGGATCGGAACTGTTATTTAATTTTCTTAGTACTGCGAAAGATATGATGATATATGAAGGCGATAAATCTCAACGTGTTGCCAGCGCGTTTTTCCAAGAAGAATATCGTCCTGTCGATAATTTTATAGTCACTCTTGGTATGAGAGTCGATGATAATACGAATGTTAAGAATCATCAGCCTTGCTGGCAACCTAGATTATCTCTGATGTATTTGCCAAAAAAAAATCAGAGTATTCGTGCGGTAGTAAGCAGAATGATCAGACAAAATTCATTTAGCGAAAGATGGTTTAATCAAGTTTTGAGATATCATCCTGTTTTTAAAACTATGCCCTTGCTGACTTATAGAGGGACAAAAGATATCAAGCCCGAAGAAGTGATTACGTATGAGGTGGGATACCGCGGGTTGCTATTTAACGACAAATTGAATCTAGACGTATTGTCTTACTTTTCCGGCATTAGGAATGTTGTCATCTCTCATAGCGTCGGGTCGTTGCCGACTACTGTGGATATAGTCAATAACGGGGACCTGATGGTATACGGTTTTGAAACGAGTGTTGAGTATAAGTTGTTGGACGACCTCTCTTTGATGGCTGATTATAGCTATACTTATACTTACGAAAATAAAGATTTTCAATCCAGTGATCTTGAGGATAAACTGTTGACTGTTTCTAAAAATGTACTTGGAGTCGGAGCAAGATACAAGTGGAAAAAATTGAATCTGGATATATACGCGAAATATATGGATCATATTAGGTATATAGTCTATCCCTTCAGCAGGGCTCGTGGCGGCAAAGATACAAGGATCACATCATTCGTAAAAACTATGTTTAGGGCATCGTATGAATTTTCTGTTCCGGGCATGAATGGTGTAGATGCGGAAATGGAATTTGTAGCCAACGATCTGTTCTGTAATCGAAGAATTGAAACACCAAGAGAATATTTCATAGATCCGCAAATTTACGGCGGAATAAAATTTAAATTCTAGGTTATTTAGAAAGACTCAGATGTCAGATATAAAGAAATATACGTTTACTTTTCTAATTTGTCTTTGTTTGTTATCGGTGGCGGTTTTACCTGCTTATACGATGGGAAAAATACCGTCCGACCTTTTAACGGCGATCGTATTGAAAATTCTAAACTACGATCGTTCTTTGTATCAACGAGC
>CAZFUR010000096.1:1967-7127 GCA_964522245.1 uncultured bacterium
AATAGCCGTTGTCTATCCAAATAAAAATAGGGAGAAGAAGGCGTATGCGGACGAAATACGCGGTAATATCAATAAACTGAAAACTAAAGCGAGTATCAGAAAAAAGAAAATGGAGGCGATTCTTTTAGGTGTCGAGATGAATTCGTCATTCAATGACGCTAAGTTCAGAAAAGAGTTGATTAGCCAAAAAGTGTCGGTCGCGATTCTTGTAATAGAGGATAAAAGCGATTTGAAGGGAGTTGTCAGTGTTATAAGAGATCTGAAAATCAATTCGATTTGTTCGGACGAAAATCGTCTTAATGATGAGATCGCTTTTGCCATAGGTGTAAAGGGCAATAAACCAAAATTATTTGTCAATTTAAGAATAGCTAAACTTGAAGGTAGTGATTATAGCGGTAAGTTATTGACGCTCTGTAGGCAAATTAAATAATGGATTGTCGGATTTATGAATTTTTTAACAAAGGTTTTTAAGCTAAAAAGTCTTAAGGTGAAATTAGCTATTTACGTGTTGTTGTTGATTTTATCTGTGATAGTTTCTATGTCGTCGTTGATAATAATAGCTTATTCCCAATATGCCAAAAATAAACTTAATATTCACTCTATAGATTATCTTACCGCAATATCTTACTCATTAAGTGCTGCTATGGAATTTGATGATAAAGAGACGGTGGATGAGTCTCTTAACACGCTTTCTAAATCAGAAGAATTTCTATCTGCGAGGGTGAGGAATCTGGATGGTAAAATTTACGCAATAAAAATTTTTGATAGGTCACTTAACAAAGATGCGGATATTTTTTCCGTGTCCGTTCCGATAATGAACGGAATGAAGGTTCCGCTAGGTGTGCTTGAGGCGAAAGTGACGAGTAAATATCTTAACGAAGAAATAAAAAGAAATATTATTAAAATCACATACCTCACAATCTGGACGTTGGTCTTGGCTTTTTTGTTGGTTGTTTTTATGGTAAATCGGTTCTTGAGACCGATCAGTAGCCTCAAGTCGTCTATCGATCAGATGTCTGCCAGCGGGTTTGTAAAAAAAGTAAAGGTTTATATGGGAGACGAGGTGGGGGAATTGGCTGTAGCTTTCAATGAGATGAGCGAAAGTTTGATAAAAACTATGGTTTCTAGAGACGACCTCGCTAAAGAGATAGAAGAACGCAAAAAATCAGATTACGCACTCCAAAAAAGTGAAGAGACATATCGGTTGGTAATTTTGCAGACCGGGCAGATGGTCTATGACGGTAATCTTCTGAATGGCAAAATCAGATGGACGGGGGCTATAGTATCTATCACGGGATACGATGCCGACGAGTTTCAATCGGTGAATATGGATGAACTAAAGGATTTTATACATCCTGAGGATAAAGAGTTTGTTAACGGTATATTGAGTAAAGCTATGAAGAGAGGGACGGAATATTGCGCGGAATATCGTCTTAGAAAAAAAAGCGGTGAGTACATATATATAGAAGATAACGGGGTTTTTTTGAAAAACAAACAGGATACTGTTTTTAGAATGCTTGGTACAATGAAAGATATCACGGAGCGTAAACGTGGAGAAGCTGAACTTAAACACGCAAAAGAAGAAGCGGAATCGTCCAATTTGGCAAAAAGCAGGTTTCTTGCTAATGTCTCGCATGAGATAAGAACACCTATGAACGCGATTATAGGTTTTGTGGAACTGCTTAAAGCTACGCCCATGAATGAACAACAGATGGATTATCTAGATACGGTAATGGTAAGCGGTAAAACGCTTCTGGAACTTATAAACGAGGTCTTGGATATATCGAAAATAGAGGCCGGGGAAATCAGTTTGGAGTACATAGATTTTAACCTGTTCTACCTGATCGAAGATGTCATTAAACTGATACGCCCTAGAGTCTATGGTAAGTCTATCGATCTTGAATTTGTCGTGGATGATAACGTGCCTCTTACTATAGAAAATGACCCTACTCGTCTAAGACAAATTCTGATCAATCTTTATAGTAATGCCATAAAATTTACCGATGATGGAAAAATCAGTCTTAGAGTTAGTTTAGAAAAATCATTGGGCGATGACAACTATGTTATACGTTTTTCTATGAAGGATACCGGGATAGGTATCTCGGAAGATAAAAAGCAGGCAATATTTGAGCCTTTTACCCAAGGGGATATGTCAACAACCAGGCAGTACGGTGGGACAGGTTTAGGTTTGGCAATTTCCAAAAATTTTGTTGAATTGATGGGGGGAGAAATGTGGGTTGAGTCGACTTTGGGTGAGGGCAGTGATTTTGTATTTACCATCAAATGTAAAGAAAAACCTTCTATCGTGGATCAGGAAATTTATCCGTTATCCAAGGACGAACTAAAAGGAAAAAGAGCTCTTATTTTGGACGAAAACTCAATCAGTCGTAATATCATAAATAATATATTTAAAGATTTGGGTATGATTTCTGAGGAAACAGGCAGAACCGATACGGTACTGAAAATATTGGATGATAGTTTATCAAAAGGCAAGCCGTTGCCGGATATTATTTTTGTGGATATCATCATGCAAGACGGTGATGCGTATCAGTTTATTGAGGACCTGAGGAGCGTCGATGAGTATAGCAATATAAAGCTTATTGCTGTCACTTCTGATATAAAAATAGGATTAGCTAAACAGATGGAGGCTTCTCATTTTGACGCATTTTTGGTTAAACCGATCATAAAGGGTGAGTTGGTTAAAGTTATCAATACTGTTTTGGGCGATAAACGTGAAGACGGACATATCATAACAAGACATATGGCTGAGGAGTTGTCATGCAAAGGATTGAAAATTTTGGTTGCGGAAGATAATCCTATCAACCAGAAATTGATACAGCTTTTACTTGAGAATTTTGGATGTGATATAGAGATTGTGGACAATGGGCAGGAAGCTTTTGAGAAACTCAAAGATAATGTTTACGATGTTGTATTGATGGATGTGCAGATGCCTGTGATGGATGGGTTTGAGGCGACTAAAAAGATTCGTGAAACTTTTAAAGAGGATATAAGAATTATCGCTCTTACGGCAAATGCTATGAAAGAAGATAAAGAGAAATGTATACTTGCCGGTATGAACGATTATGTGGCTAAACCGATTGATTCAGGTGATTTAAAAGAAAAATTGCTAAAATGGGCTAAAAGGTGTGAAAAAAACGATTAAATTTCTAAAGCTTACGATGGTTATTGTCGAAGGGGTGCATATGGGGGAATTGTTATGAATCAAGATGAAAAAAGAAAAGCATTGGCGGAGTTGCCGGGTGTTTCCGAAGAGGTTTATGACGAGCTTCTGGGTGGGCTTTGCCGTCAGGCGAAAGAGCGGTTGCCTAAAATACAGGAGGCATTGGACAACAAAGATTTGGAATCTGTGAAAGATCTGGCTCACTTTATAAGCGGGTGTGCTGGGAATTTGAGAGTAGATACGCTATACAAACATACAAAAACTCTTCAACAGTTGGCGGAAAATAATGGAATGGTTGAAGATCTTCTAAAAACTCTGGAGTTGGTGGAACAAGCCTTGACGGATGTTGAGGAAACTCTTTAGATTCCTTTTTTAGATAAATCAAAAAATAAATCAAGATTGATGCGGGCTGTGTATTGATTTTCCTTCTTAGAAGTGTTACTGTAGTTTCGGTTGTGCATCTGAGTGGGGCACGGCTTTGAATCATCTGATTAATAAGTTATGGGCAAGGTTTATATGAAAAAAGCGGTCTGTTTTCTAGTAATGTTTTTGTCGGTGTTTTCTTTTTTTAGGATACTTGAAGCCGATGAGTTGGATTTTGACGTAATAGCTGAAAATATGCCTGAATCGTCGGAACATCTTGATGGAGCGTTATCGTTTTTGAAGAAGCAGTTGAGTAGTTTTGGGCTTATTAAGTCTTATGTGGAAGAAAAAGACGATTTTTCTTATACGTACGATAATGCTTTGGCGGCGATGGCTTTTTTGTCCGCTAATGATATAAGTTCGGCAAAAAGAATTTTTGATGCTTTCCTAAAAGTATCAAAGCGTGAGTCGGTCGGTTTTTTTGATAAATATAATAGTAAAGACGGTTCTGTTTCTAGCGGGGCTAGGCGTAATGCGGGACCGAATGCGTATCTATTGCAGGCGATGAATCTTTATTACGCTAAAACGGGTGATGACCTATACCGTGATCTGTCTGCGAAGATTGCCGATTTCCTGATCGGTCTACAAGACGATGATGGCGGGGTGTTTGGCAGAAGCGGTGTTTCGTGGAAGAGCACGGAGAACAATATGGGGATATTTGTCGGGATACATAATTTTGGTGTGTTGTATAAATTGGATCGGTATATAGATAAAGCAAAAATAATCAAGTCTTTTCTGGAAGATGAGTGTTGGAACACGATCAATTTTCTTTGCGGGGAAGCTGATTTTACAGAGGTAACCGACGTTCAATCGCTTGGTGTATTGGTTTTTGGAGCGGAATATTCCAGCGGGTTGTACTGGATTTATGAAAAAACTTTGAATACTCAAAAGCTCGGTGACGGTGTGGAAGTGACCGGGTTTGATTGCAATAATGATCGTGATACCATATGGACGGAGGCGACCTTGCAAATGGCGTTAGCTTTTTTTGTGGCGAAGGATATGCCTGCTTACAAAAAGTTTAAAACGGAATGTGAGAAATTGATTCATCCCTCGGGGGCATTGTTGTTGACAAGTAATGTCGGTTCCACAGGTTTTGGGTGGACGTTGCAAAAATGGCAGGCTGTTGCGCCTACCGCATGGTATGTCTTTTTGTGTAATAGGGACAACGTTCTTAGACCAATTAAAAGAAAATAGCTTTTTTGTTTATAGACCGAGAAGTTTTTTGCTGTTTTTCGATAATATCCGCTCTTCTAAATCTAATCCTAGATTGAGTGTTTTTACAAATCTAACCGCTTCCTTTTGATCCGCCCATGGCGAGTCTGTGCCAAACAATATGTATTCTTTAGGGTGTCTGAGTATGAATGATTTTATTCGATCGGGTTCCAGAAAATTTTGAGCGAAAGAGATTTCTATAAATATCGGTTTCCCTATGATATGTTTTTCCACTTCGTCCCAGTCTTGCCATCCGCCTAGATGCGAGGCGACAAATTTTAGATCGGGAAATAGTTTTGTCACTCTAACTATTTTAACGGGATCGCATATTCTTTCTCTTGGAA
>CAZFUR010000097.1:0-5635 GCA_964522245.1 uncultured bacterium
TGTGTTGTCGAGCCTGATAATTCATCGGCTGTAAAATTGTCTATGACTGTACCTGATTCGATTATATCGTCTATAAACTTGAAAGTTAGGGCAACGGATTGGCTGGGCAATGTGGGGGAATCGGATGTATCATCTTACCCTGTTTTGGAAGATAACGATTCTCCGTATATCAAGATTTTGACGCCTCGCATGAATCAGAACTTTTCTGTCGGAGAAAAACTATCCATTCAGGTTGATGCAAATGATGATAAATCCCCGTTTGGTGGTATCGATAAAATAGCGTATTATGTTGCGGGCAAATTAGTCAAATCATCAACCGATACGACGTGTGACTTTGAGATACCTAGTGGATGTATGGGTAAATCGGTTAATGTTAAGGTTGTTGTGTATGATTGTGCAGGATTGTCAGATGAAGATTCGGTATCTGTTTCTGTAAATGATTATGAAACTGAATACTTGTTTTTGCCGGATAAAGATACCGGATCAGTTAACGTCTTAGATCTGAAATCGGGTGTTGTTGTTCACACGATAACGGGGATTGTCTCTCCAATAAGAGCAGACGTTTCACCCGATGGACGGAATGTCTATGTTGTATCCAATGCTAAAGATAGTTTATACAAAATTGATCCTGTAACATTTGATGTTTTAGAACTTAAATTGAACTGGAAATCGGTAAGTTGTTCCGTGGCTTCAAAAACGGTTTTTTCTTCTGATGGTAGGTTTGCTTATGTTCTGGGCAGTCATAATCATAATGCTAGGGTTTTTAAGGTTGATGTTGTTTCTAATACTGTTGTTGATGGCTTTTTTATTCAGGGTGCTGATTTGGATATTTCTCATGATGGACGGTATCTTTATCTGCCTAATGGATCAAATATTGTTATCTATGACCTTCTCAGAAAGGTTCAAGAAATTATATATGTTTACGGCAATGCTAATCTTGATAGATTGTTAGTTGTTAAAGACGATAAATTGTACCTAAAAGGGTCTTCGGTCTCTATTTTTGATCCTAAGGCGAACAACTTAAAAACTGTTATAGATTCTAGCGTAGCAGGTTATGTGCGCTCTATTGCTTCTGTTCAGAAGAAGACAGGGGATAAACTGTTTTTAGCTAGTTATAGCGGTTTATTTGTACTGGATCCTGTAACCGGATCTGTAGTTGTGCAAGTCGCTAGTGACTCATTTGATGGGATTTTAGATTGCATTACGATTCCGGATTCTAATCAGAAAAGGCTGTATGCGACTACAAGAAACGGTAATCTTTGTGTATTAGATACGGAGTCATACAAAATTTTAAAAGTGTTTTATGGTTTATCAGGTGGGACGGGTGTAGCCTATGTTAGGGTAAAGAATCGTGTCGATAGCTTATCTCCGTCGGTAAATATTATAAAACCTATAAACGGTTCATTTTATGGCGGTAACAAACTTGATGTTAAGGTTGGCGTATCGGATAATTTCTCTGTTTGCGGTATTCATCTTTTCCTTGACGGTAAATTAGTAGATACCATGCAAATGATTCCTTTTGATACGAAAATAACATTGCCTTATACTGATGTTATCATGGAAGATGTTGTAGTTGAAGTTGTTGCGTATGATCAAGCGGGTAATACGGCTTCCGATTCGGTGAAGATAGATATTGTGCCCGAAAACTTACCACCTAAAATATTTGTAGACGGTACTGATAATATAACGTCTGTCAAACATGGATATGTTTACGGTGTTGAAGTGGATGTACAGAATAATACGAACCTGTCATTCGTGGAAATTTATAAAAACGGTCTGTTGATGACTAAAGACGTTAGTGCGCCTTATTGTAGTGCGTTTAGAGTATATGAGAACTCTACCGAACAGATTGTATTGGTTGCAAAGGAAACGGATGTTTTTGGAAATGTATCTGTATCTGATGTTATGACTTTGGATGTTATTAATGACGAAAATCATTTTGATGCAATAATTCAACCCAATTACAACAATGGCGGTTTTACTGTTTTTGATGCCAAAAATGGAGACCCCATAAAAACCTATGGTGTTTCTACAATATCGAATTGTTCGTATCCGATTATAACGGAAGACGGAAAATTTTGCTATGTAGTTGGGGGATCTAATGTCCATAGATTTGATCTTATGTCGGGTGCGACAGAGTCTGTCGCTTCGAGTCGTTATCTTCCTACCGGGTTGGCTTTGTCTTGTGACGAAAACCTGCTTTTTGTCTCGTCAGATTACTATTATAGTAAGGGAATAGATGTTTATGAAACATTGGCTCACACTGCAATGAATATTGTCATAAGTATGAAAGATCAAAAGGCACTCTTTGCGCCACATGGGATCTTCCGAACCCCCGATGAGAATTATATATTGGTGCCAGATAACAATAATCAGATAACTGTTCTTGACGCAAGAAACGGTATGATAATTAAGTCTATACCTATCAGTTCCGCACTTAAAACGATTGCCTCTTTGAAAGGTTGTCCTTATGCTTTTGCTACAACGGGAGGATCAAAGCTTTACATATTAAATCTTGAAAGTTTAGAGATAGAAAGGTCGTTGACGGGGTTCCAAAGCGTTTATGGAGCAACGGCAGGTTATACTTTGGAGGGACCGAAACTATTTTTAACAGATACCGGTTATAAAAAAATATACAAGTTGAATCCTTATACATTTGAGATAGAACAAGAAGAAAAATTGGGGACTAATCGTATTGATCGAATAGTCTTGTCGCCTGACGGGAACAAAATTTTTATCAATAGTTCTTTTACAGGGAATACCTTTTTTAGTGTGGATTCGGTGTCTCTTGAAAAAGTCGATGAGGTCGGGTCGGTAGACATGACTAGATCAGATATTATTGCGGGTAGGCTATTTGATGATGAGAATCCGACGGTTACCATATCTTCACCTAGTCAAGGCGATAGTTTTGTGGAAGGTAGTTGGGAATCTGTTGTTGTTGACGCAATCGATAATTTTTCGGTCGAATCGGTGGCTTTGCTTGTTAATGGTCAACAGGTTGCTGAATCTTTTGAAAAACCTTTTACCAATACATTTCAAGTCCCCGAGTATACAGGTTCGGGGCAGCAAGTAGTCATTCAAACTAAAGTTACCGATAGAGCGGGTAATAGTTCTTTATCCGGTGAGATAATGATTTCTGTGTCTGAAGATCTGGATTCTCCGGATGTGAGCATTTTATCACCTAAATCGGGCGACAGCATCTCTTTAAACAGTCGGATAACTATTTTAGCAGATATTACAGATGATGGAGGAGCGGATTGTTTGTCGATCACTGTAAACGAGAATGAATATTTTGTCGATGAGCCTCCGTTTAATCTGACGTTTATGTTAACAGATCAGAATGTTGGTGAGACCATACCTATTACAGTGACTGTTTTTGATTTGGCAGGTCATTCGGCTACTGATTCCATAACAATTAATGTGACTGAACCTATCGGGAATGCGGTTTTTCTTTTAGCTCGTAACGAAAAAGAAATACAGATTTTAAATCCTGATGGATCTCTGAGAAATTTGACTACGGATAAACCTGATTCCGGTTATTTCTCTGATATGGCTTTTACCAAAGATGGAGAATATGCGTTTGTTGTCTCCCATCCGAACGTATTTGTTTATAATACATCAACAGGTTCTTTGATAAAAACTATTGTGACGGATAATTCGGTGTATAGAGGGCTTTTAAGCTCAATTATAATAGACGATAACGATAGTTTCGCATATGTAGCGACAAAAAGAAACGCTTCGCAGCAGAATGCTAAAATAGTTGTCTTAGATGTTCGGCAATCCATCGATCCTGATAACGATGACAGTCCTATTTGTTCGTGGAGTTATGAAAGCGGAGCGATGTCTCATTATCAACCCTACTACAAACCTAATATGGTCATAACCAAAGACGGCAGTAAATTGTGGGTTTCATCAGACAGTGACCGTTCTGGAGGACGTACAAGAATTTTTGATATATCAGGCGTTAGAAATAATAGAGGTGTGGCACTGCCTTCGCCTCAGATTATGAATGATTATTATATGAAGATGCTTTGCGATATAGAACGGTTAGATGATGTTGTTTATGGCGTAACCGGATCTTATTTGGTTAAGGCTAATGCCCAGACGGGGGCTAGAATCAGTTCTAAATATGTTCCATATATGAATGCGGTTGCTATCGGTGTTGTCGGAGGCAAGAACGTTCTTGCTACGGCATCAATCAGTAATCTTCATAATATAAATTTTTATACTATTACGGGAGAATTAGGATCTGAAAGTTACCCTTTAATAGCTTCTGTTGTCGTGGAATACAGATATATTATGGATATTAATTTTTCTCTGGATGGATCCAAATTATTTGTTTATTACACCAGTAATAATGGTTATAGCGTGATAGATACTGCTACTTGGACCCATAGATATTATTCCACTTCCGATGATTACACAAGGATTGTAAATGTCAGACTTGCGGATAGTGTTTCTCCTACGGTCACAATCAGCATGGTTCCTGAAAAAGATGAGTTTTATGAGGGCGAACAGATTACCGTAAACGCTAGTGCATCGGATAACTTATCCGTCGGTTCGATGGAACTGTATTTAAACGATCAATTGGTTTCAGCCCTTGACGGATCTTCTTGTGTGATATCTGCACCGGTTTATGATCCTGATCCGTATCAGTTGCGAGTGAAAGTTATTGATTCGGCTGGTAATTCTTCTTTTAGCAATATAGTTACTTTTAGCTGTGTTAATGATATCGGTTTGCCGATTGTCTTGATCGGAACACCCATTAGTTTGGAAGACCATATTAGCGGGTTGCCGTTTCTTATAACGTCATCGGTTACCGATAACGTTGGTGTTGATAGTGTGAAGTTGATCGTTCAGACTCAAAATGGTTCTGATGATCAGGTTTTTACAGACAATTCTAGCCCGTTTGAATTTACTGTTTATCTTAGCGATGACCTTGAGGATTCTCGACAGTTTACGATTTCAGCGTTTGCTTATGATAAATCGGGCAATGTGAGTAACCGATCAAATTATCTTTTTGGAGATATAAGCAAAGATTCGCTGGTGAAGGATGAATACCTATTTGTGAGTTCTGCAAATAATAAACTGTTTCTATCAAAAGAGTCACTCAGAATTGATCGGGAATCTGTGATAAAGCGTGGCAAACTATTCATCTCAAGGAAGTATGGTTTTCTTGTTAGAGGTAAAGATCTGGTTGTTTTTGATAAATTTTCAGGGGCGATAAAGAAAACTATAAATATTGGTGTTTGGACAAATGATTTTAACTTGCTTATTGATGAACAGCGTAACCGAATGTATATTTTTTCTAAAACCGTTTCTATTCCAATTTATGACCTGGATTCCTTAGAACTCATAGATGAGATCACAAGTCCTGCGGATCATATATCTCGTGTGATAGACGGAGTATTGTCTCAAGACGGCAGATATTTGTATCTGGTAAACAGATCGGTTTATAATAATTGTGTTGTTTCGGTTATTGATCTAGATAACGGGTTTACGGAATCTAAATATTACAATTTCAATATTTTACATAACGCTCGTCTTGATAAAATATTTATTCCGCCTTATTCCGATAAAGGATATATTTCTGCATCGGATCGTTCTATCTATACGATTGATTTGAATGGGAATA
>CAZFUR010000097.1:5645-7003 GCA_964522245.1 uncultured bacterium
TGACGGGTGGTCTGACAGCTGTGGGAGAGAAATTGTTTTTTAGTATATTTAAAACTGTGCGTATGTTTGATCCTGTTTCGGGTGAGGTATCGGATTTTAATACCTGTTATGGCGATATAACCGGTTTGGCGTTGAGTAAAAACGGCAGATATTTGTATGTGGGTGACGGAGTCGGTCTGCTTAAGAAAATGGATATTATGTCGGGTAGATGTCTGAACCAAATTAATCTTGGTGGCGGAGTTGTAAGTATGGCTTTGACGGAGATACCTGTATACGATGATAATAAACCTTCCATCACTCTTGATGGCATTGTTGACCGATGTAATGAGGGGGTTACGTTGACTTTCGATGCGACGGTTCAATTTGCATTGCCTGTCAAGAGGGTAGATTTTTATATTGATGGAAAACTGTATTCCACAAAAGACTCTTTTCCATTCTCTTTTGATTATACAGTGCCTGTGGGTATATCATCGTTTACGGTTAGCGCGAAAGTAACTGATCTTTTCGATTTAAATTCGTCAACTCCTGTACATGAAATATCTGTTTTGACCGATACCGGTTATCCAGTTGTGGATATAATATGGCCGCATGACGGATTGGTTGTGTATGACGATAATATGTTGAAAATTAAGGCTGATGTGAAAGATTCAGCGGATAACATAAATAAAGTCTGTTTCTTCGTGGACGGTATCCCTGTTTATGAGTCGAACAGATATCCTTATGAAACGTTGCTGAACTTAAAGGAAGAGTTATCTGAGGGTGCTCACTCTATAGAGGTTAGAGCATACGATTATTGCGGGCATATGGATAACGATTCTGTATCGGTCACACTTGTGAAAAACGATTATCCTGTGATTTATCTGGTTGATAATGAAGGTAATATAAAAGAGCTGGGACTGGATAATCTGAAAATTTCGGACAGTGTTGTTACTGGACTGTTGCCGAATGTAAACTCTGTTGTTGTCGGTGCTGATATGTTGAATAAGTCATCAGATTCAATCTATATGGCATATTATGATTCAGCTAGTGAGACGGATGTTTTAGGAACGTTGGATCTAAACACAATGAAAACTAGTTTCACGGCAGGCGGGGTAAACTATCAGCCGAGTATGTTGTTTTTTGCAGGTGAGCCGTCTTCTCCTTATGCTTTGTTGCCGTCTGCGTTATTGAATTCGGATAATCTTTCGGGTTATGATCTTCTAGCCGGGGAACATTCGGACGTCTTTAATCCGCAGATAAACGGTTGTGTCGGAATGGAAAAAACAAATGACGGATCTGTAATCTATGTTCTTCAACAAGATGATACATCGTGGCTGTTGGGTAAATTTTATAACATTGATTGGACCGGTTCATGGTTG
>CAZFUR010000098.1:0-6997 GCA_964522245.1 uncultured bacterium
ATTAGAAATAGCGCTCAGTTTTATAAAGAACCGACTGTTGTCAGAAAAACAGATCTTTCATAAACTTTACAAAAACATATCTCTTCTAATACTCAAAATATTTTTTAGACTCAGCTATCATTACGAAAATAAAGATGCTCTTAAAAAATTTTCAGGAATAGTAGTTAGCAACCATTGTAGTAATCTTGATCCGCCCATTGTCGGAAACGCACTTGATACTCATTTATACTATTTCGGGAAAAGGAGTTTACTCAAAAATATTTTTTTGAGATCGTTCATGGCACCGTGTAACGTTATTCCCGTAGACAGAGAAAACACATCCCCAAAAAGTATAAGAACCGTACTAAGACTACTCGAAGATCTGAAATCAATCCTAATTTTCCCTGAAGGAACACGATCCCCCGACGGAGAAATAAAAGAAGGCAAGACCGGTGCGGGTATGATCGCTAAAAAAGCGGGCAAAAGTATTCTGCCGGTTTACATATCAGGCAGTCATAAGGCATTACAAAAAAACGCTTATTTCCCAAAATTCTCAAAAATAGATGTTTTTGTCGGCGTACCTTATAAACCTGACAACAACGCAAAAAACTCTAGGGAAGTTTACGATGAGATAAGCAACCGGATGATAGAAAAAATCAAGGAAGTTAGGGATAAATATCAAACCAACTCATAAATTAAAACCGAACCATATCATCCGCCTCAAATTCCAATCTTGTACAAAAACAGTTGACAAAGATCTCTTTTTTTTATACATTCTTTGAATCTTATTTTAAGGAGGATGAATATAATTATGTCAGAACAAAAACTAACAGCAGACGTCGCTATGCAAGACGGCGAGTCTCAAACCGAAACACTAGAAACTTTTCGCGAATTGTACGAACAAACCTTAAACAATATTGAAGAAGGAAATATTGTAAAAGGAACCATTGTAAAGATCACACCCAACGAGGTCTTGGTAGATATCAACTACAAGTCCGAGGGAATAATTCCAAATGAGGAATTTCTTGATCTTGAAGACTTCAAAGTAGGTGACGAAATAGAGGTTTTTCTGGAAACCCTCGAAGACGAAGACGGAATGATGCTTCTGTCTAAAACAAAAGTGGATAGAACCAGAAACTGGGAAAAGACTATCTCTACTTGCAAAGAAGGCGATGTAGTTAAAGGAAAAGTACTGAAAAAAGTCAAGGGCGGTTTGATAGTGAATATCGGCGTGGAAGCGTTTTTACCCGCATCACAGTTAGACATAAAACCTGTCCCTAATATAAATGAGTATCTCGGTCAATCTTTTGACTTCAAAATATAAAAGATCAGTGAAGAACGCAAAAACGTTGTCGTTTCCAGAAGAGAGCTTTTGGAAGTACAAAGACAACAAGAACGTACACGCCTTCTGGCAGAGATTAACGAGGGTGACTGGATAAAAGGTGTCGTGAAAAATATTACCGATTTCGGAGCGTTCATCGATCTTAACGGAATAGACGGACTCCTTCATATCACAGATATGACTTGGGGCAGAATCAACCACCCCAGCGAAGTCCTCTCTCTAGGAGACGAAATAGAAGTGGTTGTTCTTAAATTCGATAAAGAAACCGCCCGCATATCACTCGGTCTTAAACAAAAACTCGCCAATCCATGGGAAACTGTTGAAGAAAAATATCCCGTCGGAGACGTTGTTACGGGCAAAGTTGTGAATATTATGCCTTACGGTGCATTCGTGGAATTGGAAAACGGCATTGAGGGATTGATTCATATATCAGAATTTTCATGGACAAAACGGATTAATCATCCGTCAGAAATCCTCGCCGTTGGTGATAGTGTAGAAGCTATGGTATTGAATATAGAAAAAGAAAAAGAAAAAATTTCTCTCGGGATAAAACAGACCGAATTCAATCCGTGGACAGTGGTTGAAGAGAAGTATCCCGAAGGCAAAAAGATTACGGGAACTGTGCGTAACATAACCTCATACGGTGCGTTCGTGGAACTGGAAGAGGGGATCGACGGACTGATTCATGTATCTGATATATCGTGGACAAAGAAGATCAACAGTCCTGCGGAAGTACTCAAAAAAGGTGACGAAATAGAAGCAGTCGTTATATCGGTTGATCCTGAGAACAAAAAAATCGCTCTCGGGATAAAACAACTATCGGAAGATCCATGGGAAAATATCGATCAGCAATATGAGATCGGTCAAACGGTAACGGGTAAAATAAGCAAAATTACCGGTTTCGGTGTTTTTGTGTCTCTTGGAAACGATCTTGAAGGTCTGATTCACGCTTCACAACTTGCTGAAACAACACCGACAAGGATTGAAGACGTCTTTAAAATCGATGATGAAATAACAGCCATGATAATGAAGATTGATCCTATCGATAGAAAAATCGCGTTAAGCGTAAAAGAGCTTCTTATGGCTGATAAAAGAGCCAAAACCGAAGAAAAACAAAAAACCGATAAACCTAAAGGAACAGCTAAAACATCCGCTCCACGTCGGAAAAAACGTGAAGCGAGTTTTGAAAGCACAAGTCTGTTATCGGAACAGCTTGATGTTGTTCTTAATGCGTCGGCTGCCTCTAAAGAGAAAGCCGCTGATAAGGTCGAAAAAAAGGAATCGGCGAAAACCGACGAATCTGTCGTTTCTGAAAAAGAAACCGATTCCACTGAAACAGAAAAAGAATAACAATCTTCTTTTACAATAACTAACAAAAAGACCTTAAGAACTCCTTAAGGTCTTTTTGTTATACCGTCGGGAGGCACAAAGGTGGAAAAAGAAATACAAAGACAACTTTCCATAATAAAAGAAAATACGGTAAGTTTTTTCTCTGAAAAAGAGTTTTGTGAAAAACTATCGGCATCTTTAAAAAACAAAGAACCACTTAAAATCAAGTTCGGAGCCGATCCGACGGCACCTGATATTCATTTAGGTCACACGGTAGTATTAAACAAACTGCGCCAATTTCAAGATTTAGGACATACCGTCCAATTCATAATAGGCGATTTCACCGCCATGATAGGTGACCCGTCAGGCAAATCGCAAACCCGTAAACAACTCTCCCGTGAACAAGTCGCTAAACACGCCGAGACTTATAACGAACAGATATTTAAGATTTTAGATAAAGATAAAACAGAGATCTTTTTTAACAGCAGTTGGTTCGATAAAATGGATTTCAAAAAAGTGATTGAGTTATCATCTAAATACACCGTCGCCAGAATGTTAGAGAGAGACGATTTTTCTAACCGCTACAAAAACGGTAAAAGCATCAGTATAGTTGAATTTTTGTACCCGTTGATTCAAGGATTCGATTCTGTATCGATAAAGACAGATATTGAGCTTGGTGGGACAGACCAAACATTCAACCTGTTGGTAGGGCGTGATCTTCAAAAAGAGTACGGACAAAAAGAACAGATCGTCATAACCATGCCCATTTTAGAAGGAACAGACGGGGTACAGAAAATGAGCAAGAGCCTTGGCAACTATATTGGAATAACGGAAGAACCTAAAGAAATATTTGGAAAAATTATGTCTATCTCCGACATGTTGATGTTCAGGTATTTTCGACTACTGACTCAAAGAACAGGCGCGCAAGTAGATCAACTGCAAGAAGACGTAGCAAGCGGAAAAATACATCCTATGGACCTGAAAAAATCTTTAGCCGGAGAAATCATCTCCAGATTTTACGATCAAGATACCGCAACAAAAGCACAAGAAGAATTCATAAACGTTTTCACAAACCGCAACATCCCGCAAGATATACCCACAATAACGATAAACGACCTAAAACTGGATGACGGCAAAATATGGATTTGTCGTCTGCTTCATCAAGCGGGACTCACCAAAAGCACAAGTGAAGGACGGCGCATGATTAAACAAGGTGCGGTAAAATGTAACGACGAAAAAATCACCGACGAGAACCAATCTTTATCGCCAAAGAACAATATGATCTTAAAAGTCGGCAAAAGAAAATTCATAAAAATAATATCCTGAAGAGTTTAAACTACACACTAAAAACAACTTGACTTTTCCTTGTTTAAACTAGTACCTTTGTACCATACACTCGTTTACAACAAAATCTGTGTTTATTATGTTACAGATATCCATTACCATTTATTAAGTAAAGACTTATATCATTTTGTCGATAAATAGTTTAGTGTGGCACACATTGTGTTCAATTTTGATAATTAAAGAAATAATTAAATATACGGAGAATTTCATGGAGAACGATTTAAAAGCGGTTTATAACGATCTCAAACCGATCTTATCATTTTTTGCCGAGTCCAGTTTATACGGTATTTCTTTGGCTTTATTGCTGGGGGTTTTTCTTATCAGCGGAATGGTTCTGATCGCCCACTAATCACAATCAATATTGAGTCATCGATGTTTTAGGATCATTGAGGCTTTGACACCTAGGGCATTTTGTGACCGGTTTATCCTCGTCATCCACATATTTATATGCGCATATACCGCACCGATACATCTTTTTTGAATACGGAGTCAGGCTTGAAGAGGGGTGAGTTATCTCAAACCAAAACCACAACAAAATAAGCCCCCCGAAAGACAAAGCCAAATATATAAAAAATAAAAGTGACAAATCCAGTTTAATCATGCACACACCATTTTAAAAAAATGTTATTCGTCCCCAATCAAAGTTCCCTCCGCCACCAGACTGACTGATCCGTTCAGCCGATTCAAAACGCCAAGCCTTAAAACTGTTCACAACCTGTCGCACCCACTGAGGGCTACCTGAATATTTTTCTATAATCACAAATTTCACTTTACCGTAATCATCTATAGAAAAGTTTAAGGCTAGATAATCATTTTTGTTCTGTTTTGGGAGTACCGTTTTACGCAAAAGCGGTCTATCTGCCACTGTTCCCCGTATAGAAAACTGCAAAGTTTTTGCGTCAGACCGAGTCTCTGAACTATCTGATAACCGATTAAAATTGAACGAATAACCCACATTTTTCACCACATCGGGCAACATATCATAATCTAGTTGTGAGCCAAAATCATTTTTTTTATAGAACACGGGAGAATGTTCCACAAGGCGCGACTGAAAATCGGGTTCTCTGTCTAAGAAAACCTTTTTTTCCGCTCCTACGGGTATTTCCACAAGAGGCATTCCTGCGCCTGTATGGGGCAGTGCGAATCTGGAATACATGGGATGTTTCTTGTTGAGTTCAGATATTTTGGCGGACATAGTTCTGCGTTGGATATTTTTTGATAAATTTACCAAAGACACATCTATCGCTCCAAAAGACTCTTCTCGACTATACGGTTGCGCCAATTTGAAAAGAAAAAAAGAGAACGAATGCCATATTAACGATAAAAGAGTAGACACAATAAAAAGGTTTTTTATTTTCATATTTATTCATTCATATTATCATTTTTTGTAGCGATTGCTATTTTCTCCACACCGACCTGTCTTGCTATGTTCATCACCTCAACGACGCTTCCGTGCCTTGAGTTTGTATCCGCTTTAATGATCAGCCTCCCCAACGGGCTTTTTCTTATCGATCGCCTGATTCTTCTTTTCAATCCTTCCAAAGTGACTCGTTCATTGTTGAAGTACACCTGATTTTCCTGAGTTAAAGTAACTACTATATTCTCAAGTTTATTAGGTTCCGCATTGACAGAGTTCGGCAAATCAACCTTTATTCCGGGTTGCATGATAAAACTTGACGATAACATAAAAAATATCAGCAACAGAAAAACCACATCTACGAGTGGGGTTATATCGAGTTTACCCTTTTCGATTTGACATTTATGTTTAAATCTCATATTCGTCCCTAGCCTCAGTTACAAGGTTAGCCACTTCAGTCGCGCATTTTTCCATTTCCACAACAATACTGTTCACCCTGCTAACCAGATAGTTATAAGCAACATACGTAGGGATTGCCACTACCAAACCCGCCGCAGTAGTGATAAGTGCCTCCCATATCCCCTGCGCAAGGATTGACGGATTGACAGGTCCGGGGTTAGTCACGATACTTTTAAAAGAATTTATCATACCCGATACCGTCCCCAGCAACCCCAACAACGGGGTTATATGGGCAACAGTTGCCAATATAACCAATTTGCGTTCTATTCTTGGGATTTCATACAGACTCGCATCTTGCATAGCTTCTTTTATCTGGTCTTTATTTTTGTCATGACACATTATTCCCATCTTCAAAGTATGAGCTATCGGTCCGGGTGTTTCGTCACAGATCGTTATTGCCTCCGTATAATTCCTTTTTCTGAGTATATTTCTCAAACCGCTCATAAATTTACCCGTATCGATAGATGCCCTATGAAAATGGATAAGCCTCTCTAAAAACACCGATACAGATATCACCGAGCACAATAAAATCACATACATCAACGGACCGCCGATATTTAATATATCCAACATACAAAAAAACTCCTTTTAGAATGAGATAAACTGTTTTTCTTTTATAACCTTAAGTCTGTGTTCCACATTTTCCAACAGATCCGGCAACGTCTTTCTGTCGGGGTACGCGTTTAACATTTTTGAGTACAGGTTTTTCGCTTCTCTCCATTTTTTACGTTGATCGTAATAGACCGCCGCATCAAAACACGCTCTATAAAACCACGCTCTTTGGTCACGATACTGATAAACCACCCTCAATAGAGCCTCAATTCCTCTCTTTTCCATTTTGAGGTTCATATACGATTTTCCTATATAATACCACGCTTTAGCCACAAAACTCTTGTCGATAGATTTTGTGACATACATAAACGACTCTATCGCCCGTTGATACATTTTTTGTTCGTACAAAGCACTTCCTCTAAGAAGATATATATCATCGCTCAAGAATGTCTGAGGATGCGTCTTCAGAGCGGTTTCCATTTCAGACACAACCGTTTTATATTTTTTCTCCGCGAAATATATTTCACCCGTCATAACCTTTGCGTCCACAAACAGATCGTCATCGGGGTATCTGTCTATAAAAGATTCAAACATCTTTTTTGCCAACTCATATTTTTCGTCAAGATAAGCACTTT
>CAZFUR010000099.1:0-6975 GCA_964522245.1 uncultured bacterium
CTAACAGAGAACAAAGATAAAGCCTTTTTATCACAAAAACTAGCTACAATAAAAACAGATATCCCGTTCGATTTTTCCATAGAATTCTTGTCCTACAAAGGACCCGATAACCAAAAACTGGCAGCATTTTACCATCAACAAGATTTCGGTAAATTTCTCAAAGATTTTGATATACCGGGTAAAGACGAAACCTCGAATTATCAATGTTTAGATAACTGGGATAAGTTTGTGGATTTTCTCAAAATTTTAAAACAACAACCGCTGTTCGCAATAGATACCGAAACAGACAATATCGATGCTCTATCCGCAAACCTTGTGGGAATATCCTTCTCGTTCAAAGAAAAAGAGGCTTTCTATATACCCGCAAAAACAACCGGCGAAGATATCCAAGGTGATCTATTTGAAGAACCGCAAAACTCCTTTTTTGAAAAAATTCTACAACAACTAAAACCTATTCTTGAAAATGAAAGTATAAAAAAGTGCGGGCATAACATAAAATACGACACAAAAGTGTTTCATAATTACGGGATAAGCTTGAGAGGTATCGACTTCGATACAATGATAGCATCTTACCTGCTTAGACCGACAACAAGACATCACAACTTAGACGCAACCAGCATTTTTTATCTCAACTACAGAAAAATCCCGACATCCGATCTGATAGGAAAAGGTAAAAATGAAATAACTATGGATAAAGTACCTATCGAAAAAATTACAGATTACGCTTGCGAAGATGCAGATATTTCGTTTCGTTTGACTAAATTGTTAAGGAAATTTCTTCAAAATGCAGGACTTACGGATTTGTTCGAGAAAATGGAGATGCCTCTATCGACAGTAATAACAGATATGGAAGAGACGGGCATAAAAATAGATACAAACCTGTTAAAAAAAATGTCGGCTGAAATTGAAGAGAAAATAAATCAATTGGAAAAAAAGATATTCAAATCGGCAAACGAAACGTTCAATATAAATTCACCTCAACAGTTGGGCGCAATATTGTTTGACAAAATGAAGTTACACGAAACTTTGGGTATAAAGACAAAACGCACAAAAATCGGATACAAAACCGATATGGAAGTTTTAGAATCGTTGTCTTCCCTACCGTTTCCAAAGTTGATAATAGAATACAGACAGCTTACAAAACTAAAATCTACATATCTTGACGCTTTGCCGAAACTTATCAACGAGAAAACAGGTCGATTGCATACCTCATTTAATCAGACTATAACCGCAACAGGCAGGCTGTCGAGCAGTTCTCCCAATTTACAAAACATACCTATTCGATCAGAAATAGGAAAAAAAATCCGACAGGCGTTTGTTGCCTCTTCCCCAAACAAAATCCTGCTTTCGGCGGATTACTCTCAGATAGAACTGCGGATTTTAGCTCATCTGTCAAAAGACAAAACGTTGATTGACTCTTTTGTATCCGATGAGGATATCCACGCAAAAACCGCATCCTTAATTTTCGATACCCCAATCCATCAGGTTTCTCCCGAACTTAGAGGAAGAGCCAAAGCTATAAATTTCGGTATTATTTACGGTATGGGACAAGCAAAACTGGCTCGTGAGACAGGTATTTCCCAAAAAGAAGCCAAAAATTTCATCGACGCCTATTTCGAAAAATATCCGGGTATAAAAAACTTTATAGAATCAACCATAGAATACGCCAAAACTCACGGATTCGTAAAAACGTTATTAAACCGTAAACGAGAAATCCCTGATATCCACAGTTCTAATTCACGTATCCGCTCAAACGCAGAACATATCGCCGTAAACACCCCCATTCAAGGTACATGTGCCGATATGATAAAACTGGCGATGATCGATATATTCAAAAAACTTCAGAAAAATAACCTACAAACAAAAATACTATTGCAGATCCATGACGAACTTTTATTTGAATTGCCCGAAAACGAATTGGATGAAGTATCAAAACTGATAAAAAATTCTATGGAAACCGTGCTAGATCTGGACGTTCCGATAAAAATAAAAATCCATACGGGAAAAAACTGGATGAAAATATAAAAAAGTATAGCTATTTAAAGATGACTGTGATAGACTCTCGGTCTTTTCAACATTTTAAACAAAATTAAGGATTTTAAGAGAAAATGAAAGCCAAAAATGACATTCAATCTCTAAGGAAAAAGTACTCTAATTATCGACTCACAAATGTAGAAGCGGTAGCGTTATTGGAAACGCCTTACGAACTAATCTATAAACCGTCTGAAAAAATACCGACCATAATCGTAGATAATTTTCCACGACTCGGCAAACTGAGCGCACTAAGATTTATAGAGTGGGTTCAGAATAATCCGGACGGTGTAATATCGCTTCCCACGGGGAAAACCCCTGAACATTTTATCAAATGGGTAGAATATTACCTGACTAACTGGAAAACCCCCAACGTAGCAAAAAATCTGGAAGAGAGCGGTATAGACACAAAAAAAGTGCCCCAGATGGATGGTCTGCATTTTGTTCAGATTGATGAGTTCTACCCGATGAATCCCCTTCAACATAACAGTTTTAATTATTATGTGAAAAAATATTATCTAAAAAAATTCGGTCTTGACCCTGAAAAGGCTATGCTTCTGGACTGTTCTAAAATAGGTTACGACGGAAAACACGATGTACTCAGTCTCTTCAGCGATAAAAAAGTAGACCTCACTTTAAGATATAGAATGTCTAAAAATTATCTGGAAAAACTTCAGAAAAAATCTATCGAGATAACCGATCAATTCTGTTCAGAATACGAGGAGAAAATCAGACGGCTTGGCGGTATAGGATTTTTTCTTGGCGGTATAGGACCCGACGGACATATAGGTTTTAATGTCAGAAGTTCCGATCATTTTTCGACAACTCGCCTGACTCACACAAACTATGAAACCGAAGCCGCCGCATCGACGGATCTGGGCGGGATTGATGTATCACGAGGCAGATTAGTTATCACAATCGGACTTAATACGATCACATATAATCCGGACGCAACGGCAATTATTATTGCCGCAGGGGAAGCGAAAAGCGGTATCGTAGCGGATTCTATCGAATCCGAACCGCATAATAAATACCCCGCTTCCGTTCTTCAGAAACTCAAAAGCGCTCGGTTTTATATCACCAAAGGCGCCGCCGCTTGTCTGAGCGAAAGAGCAAACGAAGATATAAAAAATTCAAAAAAGTTGTCTGATGAAACAGTACACCGAACAATCATGAACATTTCTTTTGATAAAAATAAACCGATCGATCAATTGACTGAATCGGATTTTAAAAATGATAAATTTTGCAAACTAATCACAAAAAAGTTTAACTGTTCCGTAGAAAAATCCGCGAAAAAAACTATCAAACATATAAAATCGAGCATCGTTTCGGGGTTAGAAAATATAGAGAACAAGGTTTTTCTGCATACCGCACCGCATCATGACGACATTATGCTAGGGTATCTTCCCTACATACAAAACCATATAACAACACCTACAAATAAACATTATTTCGCCTATATGACATCAGGTTTTACGGCTGTCACCAATGCACATGTATCCTCGTTGATAAAGACAATGTTAGATCATATTAAACAAGGAACTTTCGACTCTCTTTTATCCACCAACTATTTTGACGCCAACAACGAAGTTGCAAAAAATACCGAGGCGATGATGTATCTGGATGGAGCGGCGAGAAAACGAACTCTCACTATGGAGATCGCACAATCACGACGGATGCTCCGCAACGCTATGATTGCCTTAGAAGACGATCATGTGGAAAATATAAAAGAGCGAACAGAGGAGTTGTTGAACTATTTTGAAACCCAGTATCCCGGTAAAAAGGATCTGCCGTATATACAAAACCTAAAAGGTATGGTCAGGGAATGGGAAGCAGACTTATTGTGGGCATATTTTGGATTCACTATGGATTCCGTTCGCCACTTGAGATTAGGTTTTTATAAAGGCGATATTTTTACGGAAGACCCTACAATAGATAGAGACGTGAAACCTATCCTGAACTTACTGCACGAGATAAAACCAAACATAATTACTCTCGCTCTTGACCCGGAAGGGAGCGGACCGGATACACATTATAAGGTGTTGCAGGCAACGTCTCATGCACTTGAGATATACGAGCAAGAAACGGGGATAAAGGATATAGAAGTGTTAGGTTACAGAAACGTATGGTTTAAATATCATCCTTGTGAAGCAAACTATTATATTCCATTATCCATATCAAAGTTAGCGGCTTTGGAAGATTCTTTCTTGACCTGTTTCGCATCTCAAAGATCGGCATCGTTTCCGTCTTATGCCTATGATGGACCGTTTTCAGGTCTGGCAAGGAAAATTCAGGTTCATCAATACGCTCAGATAAAAGATTTATTGGGCGAAGACTTTTTTATTCGAAACAGTGATCCTAGAATCCGCGCGTCTCATGCTATGGTATTTATTAAGAAATTTTCTACCGGTACTCTTTTTGAGTTGTCCAGAAAACTGAAAAAGTCGACTGAAGAACTATAGTTTTTTAATAAAATTCCGAACCGAAGGGAGATCCTTTTGAAGAAAGTATTGCTCCTTTTTTGCCTGATTTCTCTATCGCTGTCGGGAAACATATATGGAGAACACAGAGCTATGGATGATTACACGGTCGTTGAAAAAACTTTTCTGTTAAATTTGGCAAGAGCCGCTCTTTTCTATTATTTGAAAGACGGGTCAATCCCAAAAATAGATGAAAAATATATACCTGTGTCACTAAAACAACACAGGGGATGCTTTGTCACTTTGGAAAAAAAATCTACGGGACTTAGGGGATGTATAGGATATATATCTGCACCTGACAAACCGTTATACAAAGCAATCATCGACAGAGCAATCGCCGCCGCTACATACGATCCAAGGTTTCCCAAAGTACAAGAAGCAGAACTAAAAGATATAAAGATAGAAATCAGCATTTTAACGACTCCAAACAAACTAGATTTTAAAACACCCAACAACCTTTTAGAAAAACTTAGACCCAATATCGATGGTGTTATTTTACAAACCCCTTACGGTTCATCCACTTATCTCCCTCAAGTATGGGAACATTTCGACGATAAAAAATCGTTTATGGATAATCTGTCCGCTAAACACGGCGCACCGTATAACATATGGGCTCAAAAACCTGAGGATATATCGGTGTCGATCTATCAGGCAATCGTTTTCGGAGAAGAAAATTTTGGCAACATCGTAGTAGGAAAAAATGGTGCGGTTGTAGGAAAAAACGGTGCAAAAATTATCGGCAAAGTAACTTTAGAAAAAGATAAAACCGTTAAAACAGTCGTTGAAAAAACAGTACTTGAACCGTTAACTGTACTCAACCCCAATTCCGATATTATAGACAATTAGTTATTTAAAATATCTTAGCAAAACATTCGGATCGATACTCAATAAGTAGAAACTCATTTTGTATCTATATGCTCTACCTGCAATCCTCTTTTTAAAATCGTAGTATTTATCAGAAACGGCTCCGTAATCTCTTTTCTCCAGTACATCCGAGCGATCAATCAGATATTTTATAAATTTTTCTTCAAAATATCCCGAACGAGTACTATCTCTTCTGGTAAAAGTAAGAAAAAAACGTATTTTCTTATCAAAATTTTCCGCTAAAAGATATTTTTTTAATCTGTCCTGATTCTCAAAAAAAAGAGTATCTTGTGAAAATGATTTTACGTAATAATCCATAACCTCCGTATTATCAGATATAACTATATCCCCATATCGGTAATTATCCTTTGTGAAAGTAGCCGCGTCATCCCAATCTACGGCATAAATGGGATTGATATAATTTTGACCGGTATAGTAATTTTTCAATCCGAAAAAATTTAAAACGACAATCACCATCATCAAAAAATACCTGTAGTTCCTGAACGAAAAAATTCCTCTTGAGAAAACTATCATAAACGGAATAAAACAGAACATCATCCTCGACGGCATATATACAAAACTCTGTTTACCGACAAATCTGTTTGCCATGAAAATACCTATAAAAAAAGATATCCCTACCGTGGTAATAAGAAGCATGGAATTCTCTTTGTGCCGTTTGGAAAAGGACGGAAATATTTTCACAAACCTTATAAAACCGATGGAAAATATCAAAAAAATCGGCAATGTCACATGTATACTCCAAGGATAAACACACTCCCCCAAAATAAAGTCGTATACAGAAAAGAATACCCGCACAAAAAAACCTTTCACTCCACTAGAAAACAATGCGACAACAGGCAACGATGATAGATGTCTTAAACTATAAAAAATCCTGCTCAACCATGGTAGGAAAAGCACAACTACAATAATATCCAATAAAAAAAGTTGTTTTAATTTATCTCTTCTCAAAATAAGTACGGCAATAAATTCACCCGCAAAAATAGTAGAGGCGGGATAATCGGAATACAATAGCACAACATGAAAAAATAAGAGTAGATACCACCACACCTTTTTAGACGACTCTATAAACTTAATCAAGAAGATTATATTCATCAAAACAAGAAATGAAACAAACGAGTAGTATCTTATATGCTTTGAAAATATTATAAAAAACGGAGACGTCATTATCAGAGGAACAATCATCGAAAAACCGTTACCAAAGATAATTCTGCTCAAAATACATCCGGCAAACACCGCTAGTAGCGCAAAAAAAACAGAAAAACAGACACAAGACAAAAGGTTAGAGCCAAAAATAAGACACCATATTTTAAGAAATATGTAGTAAAACGGTGGATGAGGATCTTGTTGAAATACCGTAAGACACAATTTTTTGAAGGAATATGATATCATCCTCAAA
Source organism: uncultured bacterium (assembly GCA_964522245.1). Lineage (GTDB taxonomy): Bacteria > Auribacterota > Auribacteria > Auribacterales > Auribacteraceae > CAZFUR01. Next base: position 6,793 of record CAZFUR010000099.1, read on the forward strand.
GTATACGCCTCGTCTATCCATAAATTATGGCTGGATATTTTGAATAGCAACAGAAAAAAACCTATTGATACCGCCAGCGTAAAAATTATCTTATCACTCTTTTTCAAAACAACAATCCTCCGTCTAAAATAATATCTCCGAGGGATTATTAACCAACATAAAAGAAAAATCAACGAATATATC
>CAZFUR010000100.1:0-6971 GCA_964522245.1 uncultured bacterium
ATAAGGAGAGATAGGCATAGGCAACATAGTTTCAACCTTGGGCATAACAGGCGCATCCCCATACAAAGACGACGAAGAAGAAAAAACAAACCTCTTAACACCCTCATCTCTCGCAGCAATAAGCATATTCAGTATACCATTGATATTCACATCGTTAGTGAGCACAGGTTGCGATACAGATCTCGGAACAGACGGTACCGCCGCCAGATGAAGAACATAATCTACCCCCGCAACAGCTTTTTTGGCAGTTTCCTTGTCTCTTATATCACCACGCAAAAAATCTATCCGGTCTATTACCTCCCGTAGATTCTTCTCTTTACCGGAAGATAAATCGTCCAAAACTCTAACCTCTACACCATCTTTATCCACAAGGTATTTGACTATATTCGATCCTATAAACCCGGCTCCGCCGGTAACAAGATACTTAAACATCGAAACCTCCAATTATGCTAATATTACGTTATTTTTTTTACCTTTAATTTTTTCTGTGACATTACGGGTATCAAAAACCAATGGAGCTGTTTTGATAATTTTTTTGTAATCGACATCGGTATGGTCAGTCAATATAACTGCCAAATCAACCCATTTAAGCATATCGTCAGAGAGACTAACGGAACTTAACGAAACTTCTTTATCTTCGGTCTTCAACTGAGCAACCAATGGATCATGATAATAAATATTCGCTTTTTTATCGGCAAGCATTTTGATTATTTCCACCGCCGGAGACTCATTCCACTCACCGATATCACGCCTATTAGCCACACCCACAACCAAGATATTAGCCCCGTTCAAACATTTCTTTTTCGCATTAAGCAGATCGATAATCCGCTCTACTATATATCTTGTAGCAACGTATGTGTTTATCTTTATTGAACTATCAAGCAGATCATAATTCAACTCGGAAAAACTCTTTTTCCAGACCAACTCAAATTGTTCCTCATTGTATTGCGAACTACTACCGCATCCCGGACCGGGCAAAAATCTAAAATATTCCAAAGGATTAGACCTAACGCCCCTAATAACCTCCCACACACTTATTCCCAGCATATTGCATATAATCATCATTTCATTGACAAGCGCATAATTTACCCATCTATAAGAATTTTCCAAAAACTTCACCATTTCACCGACCATAACAGATGACAACTCCACAACCTGAGAAACGATCTGTTTAAACAATAACGAGACTAAATCTCTACTTTCCTCAGTCATCCCACTGACGACACGAGGTATCATAGAAAAGCTGATGTTTTTATGTCCTTTGGACACTCTCTCCGGCGATAAAGCCAGAAAATAGTCTTTATTTATCTTCAAGTTCTGATCTTCAAACAAAGGATATATCACTTTACGACATGACCCGGGAGCAAGGACAGAATCAAGAACAATAAGTTGAGTCTTCTTCATGGAACTGATTATGTTCTCGAAGACAGCCATCATAAAAGAAACATCTTTATTTTTAGGATGTTCGGTAGGAATCTGATCGCTGACAATAACAACGTCTGCTTCTGAAACAAGCTTCAAATCGTTTACGACAAAGAATTTATCGGAATCAACCAATCTTTTTACTTCTTTAGAATCGATCGTCTCTATAGACGACTTACCAGCGTTCAGCTTTTTTGTTTTTTCCTTATCAAATTCAATACCGGTAACACTAAACCCCGCCGACGCAAATGCCAAAGCCAATTGCAATCCGGAGCATCCAAGTCCAACCACAACGACCGACGCCTGTCTGGTTTCCAACATTTTAGAGAACTCCCCGAAAGATACACGATCCACATCGGGAGTCCCGGTATCAACATCAATATACAGATTATCTTCCGACGCTTTTATAAATGAATCCATGCTCTTCCATTTCTTTAGGAGAATACAAATTTCTGCCATCGATAAGAACAGGATGAACCATAAGGTTGCGTATCCGTTCCATATCGAGTTCTTTAAATTCATCCCACTCGGTGATCAATACGAGAGCGTCAGCGCCTTGGGCTACTTCATAAGGATTTTTGCAATATGTTACATTCTCGAATATTTTCTTTGAGTTCTCTTCGCCTTGCGGATCATACGCTCTTATTGTTGCGCCTTCCTTCTGAAGGGCTTTGATTATATCTATAGACGGAGCGTTACGCATATCATCGGTATTAGGTTTAAACGCCAACCCTAATATTCCGACAACCTTGTCTTTCAAGATCCACAACGTTTCCTCAATCTTTTTTATGAACAGTTTCACCTGATTTTTGTTTATGGCTTCGACTTCTTTTATAAGTTTAAAATCGTATCCCAACTGCCCCGCTATGCTAATAAAAGCCGACACATCTTTAGGAAAACAAGATCCGCCATACCCAATACCCGCATTCAGGAAACTTCTACCTATTCTTTTATCCAACCCCATTCCGAGTGCGACTTCTTCTACGTTTGCCCCGGAACTTTCACAAATATTGGCAACCGCATTAATAAAAGATATCTTAAGTGCCAAAAAAGAGTTTGAGGCGTGTTTGATTAATTCCGCACTTTCAATATCCGTGACGACAACTCTCGCATTTAAAGGTTCATAAAGCTCCTTCATTATCTTTTCCGCCCGTTTATTGCCCACACCTATGACAATCCTATCAGGATTCATAGTATCATCAATGGCAGAACCTTCTCTGAGAAACTCAGGATTAGAAACAATATCAAAATCTATTTTTTTCTTATTGTAACGTTTTATAGTTTCAGCTACTTTTTCACCTGTTTTAACCGGAACCGTACTTTTATCTACAATAACCTTATAAGATGTCATATGATTTGCCACTTCCCTTGCGACCTGCTCCACAAACGACAAATCCGCCTGACCGTTCGGTTTAGGAGGTGTACTAACACCTATAAAAATAACAGATGATTTTTCGACACCTTCTTTAATACTAGTAGAAAACGTCAATCTGCCCTCTTTGACATTTTTAATCATAAGTTTTTCAAGACCCGGTTCATAGATAGGAACAACATTTTTTTTCAATCCGTCTATTTTTTCCTTATTATTATCAACACATATGACATTGTGTCCAATATCAGCCATACACACACCCGATACCAAACCAACGTAACCGGTACCTATAACACAAATATCCATCAGTAACTATCCTTTCTTGATCAATTTCCTAGCTTTAATCTAATATCCGGGAAATCCTTCAAATAAAACATTACCATAAACGATCTATCTATCTCTTCAGAAAGCCTACTGTAACGTTTATCGCTGTATGAAAACGCCATTTCCCATTCATGCAAATCTTTTACTAAAGTATACCTCTGCGACTCCATAAGACCGCCGTCATGCGATTCACGATCGAAATCGAGAACATGAGATATCCTTATACGCCAATCATCATTTATCTTATAACTTAAAGTATGGCTTATCTGAGTGCTACCCCCCAAATAAAACGAAGCATAAACGTCCCAACTCAACTTATCGGTATGCACAATAGAAAAACCAAAGACCAACTCTTCCAGTTGAACATCGTGCGGATCGTAGCGTACGGATATACTGGTATTCAACCAATCATACGGAGCAAACTTCATCTCAAAAAGAAGATCAGATATCCATTTTCCACGTTTTGAACCGACATACGGAGAACCTATAACCACGTTCCGCCTGAAGAAAAAATCCAAGAAAGTCAGATCGTCATAGTCAGAGTTCATATGCCCCATAGGAAAGGTGTCCCTATCAGCACCCGACGGATAAAGATCAAACTTTATGGAAAAATCTACCAAATCGGTTGTAACGGTCTCCATCCCTTTTCTGACAAAAACCTCGTCTCTGCCAACATTATTAGCCTTAAGTTTTTCTTTCAAACGCCTAGTTTGAAATAAGTTACGTATATCAACGGCTATATAATTATCATGGACAATAGCATCGACAGAATCAAACTGATCGACTCTTTCCATTCTCATACTGGTTCTAACCATTTTAAAATCAATTCTAGGTTCAATTATATGTCTTATGCCATGTATATTCCAATTTTCGCTATCCACATCATAGATCTTTGAGAAACGAAAACTTGAATCAACCCCTGCCGAAAATATAGCCCTAGACTTCGTATGTTTCTCTCTAACATCAGAATACATAACCGACCTAAAATCCACATACGGATTAATGTTCAGAAAATTCCACAGATAAAACGGTCTGGAAATCCTGTGAAAATCGGTAAATCTGGTTACATGGTAATTATATCTTTCCTGATCGAATTTGAATCTAAAATTAGAGATTCTCATGTCAGACTCGTGAAAAAAACCTGAATCGAATATTTGTCTATTTCTAGATAAAAAACTACCTTCAGGCAATCTTTCCAAAACGTCGAAAAAACTATTAAATCTAGGAGACGCATATATTTCAAATTGATAATTTTCAGTAGCTTTAGTCAGATCTACAAAATTAGTTCTCTGTATTTGAGTTTCAAATTCTCTATGGAAAAAATCATCTATTATCTGTTTATCGCTTTGCAGATTAAATTCTGCGAGAAACCTTGTATCCGGGGTAACCTGTTGCTCATGTTCCCAAGTGATACGATACCGATTTTTGTTATATTTTCTAACACTCCTCGACCCGTCAAATTTCGCATCATACTCGGAATAATCATAGTCTCTCATGAAATAGCTTTTAGCCATTCCTTTTATTTTGCCATTGTAATCGTATTCAGCATCTAAGCCTCCGGCTATGCCACGTTTTGAACGCAAATCCAAAGACGCCTGAACCTTCATATGTTCCGATCGATAAATCTGAGCTGAGTTCAAAAGATAAGCACCCATTTTTTTAGAGTAACCGGGCGTAGAAGAGAAAGGAGCGTCTTTGTCCGACACAAAATAACACCAATAAGGAAACCAGAAGATAGGCACCCCTCCTATCTCAAAAACTATATCTTTCAGCACAACTTTTTCTTTAGGATATACATGCACTTCTCTAGCTCTTAATCTATAGTCAGGCAAACTATAATCGGATGTAGTGATAAAACCGTTCTCTATATGGTACTCCGCCTTTCCTTCAGTTTTGTTGATTACCTGTCCATACACATAAAACGGCTTAAATAGTCCTTTCGTACTTTCAAACCGACCTTTTTCGGTATTAAAATTATAATACGCATGTTCGGCAGTATACAATCTTTCCGCCTGATAGAAACGTACATTACCATCGGCATACACATCTTTTGTCTTCAAGTTGACGGTCATCTCGTCAGCAGAGAGCATAACACCTTTAAAGTTTATGACAACGTTGCCTTCTCCTTTGACGACTTCTTTTTCTTTGATGTACTCAACATTATCGGCATTCACCTCAATAGGCAGATCTTTTCCATCCGCCTGACCGGAATTTTCAGCAGATACAGGCAAAACAACGTAAAAAAAGAGAACTAGTAATAATAGATTCCTAATTTCGCTATAAAATCTGGTCACCATTTTTCCTTTCTTATAAAATTAAAGAGTACGGAAGGTATTATTTTCTCACTTTGAAATCAAGATGGTATCAAATTTTTTATAAAAACCCAACTGAAAAAACACTATTTTATTTTATTTTTATTTATCAACCAATCCGAGAATTGTCTAATCCCGTCTTTTATATCCGTCATGGGAGAAAAGCCTAGCATCTCTTTTGCTTTTGAGATATTGGAATAGGTTATAGGCACATCACCGGGTTGATTATCCAATTTTTCTACGACAGCCTTTTTTCCTAGAGAATCTTCCAACAAAGCAAGTAATTCGCTCAAGGCTATTGTATTTGAGTTACCCAGATTAAAAATTTCGTATTCGTAATTTTTATGAATTGATGCGACAATACCGGCAACTATATCATCAACATAGGTATAATCACGCCGTGACAGACCGTCTCCGAAAAAAGGAATCGTTTCTCCGTCTAATATTTTCTGACCGAATTTATGGATAGCCATTTCAGGTCTTTGCCCCGGTCCGTAAACCGTAAAAAATCGCAACGCCGTTATCCTGAGACCGTACAGATGATGATAAACGTGACACAACATTTCACCCGCTATTTTCGTAGCGGCATAAGGTGATATCGGTTTATCTATAACATCATCTTCACTGAAAGGTACTTTACTATTTATCCCATAGACCGATGATGAAGATCCGAAAACAAATTGTTTAACTCCCGTATCTTTACTAAGTTCAAGTAAATTTGTCGTACCCGTAACATTCACTCTGTTATACAAGTCGGGTTCGACGATAGAAGGTCTAACACCTGCCCTAGCGGCAAGATGGATGACCGATTCAAAACCTTCTTTTTTGAAAATTTCTCTTAAGCTGTCAAAATCTTGAATATCGCACTCATACAGTTTATAGTTTTGACTGTCCATAAACCGCTTCACGTTGTCACGCTTGATAGACGGATCATAATAATCGTTAAAATTATCGACACAACAGACACAATGATTGTCTTCCAATAATTTTTTTGTCAGATGCGATCCTATAAACCCGGCTCCACCGGTTACTAAAAGATTCATCTATTATCTCTCCTCATGAAAGTTTTTTCGAACACTATAAGTTGCCGCCCCGTATACTCCCGCATCTTCACCAAGTTGTGCGGGCACAATCTGTAAATCTTTTGTAGCGATAGGAATAGCCCTACTGTTTACCGTTTCTATTATTGAATCAAACAATATTTTACCCGCCTGAGCGACTCCGCCACCGATAATAATTTTTTCAGGATTAAACAGATTAACTATGTTGGCAAAAGCCATACCGATATAATATCCCGTTTGTTTCCAGATAAAAATAGACAATTCATCGCCTTTCACAGCGGCCTCATATATGATCTTAGGAGTCAATAAATCGAGATTATTCTGAATCAAATCCCGCAATATTTTTGAGTCCCGATCATTTTTTTTCAGCATCAGTTTAGTTCTCTCAACAATAGGAGAATTACCCACATAATTTTCCAGACACCCCCTATTTCCGCAGTTACACCCCTCATCTTCCGGAAACAAACTAATGTGACCTAT
>CAZFUR010000101.1:0-6932 GCA_964522245.1 uncultured bacterium
CAACTGTATTAGGAGCGTCATCTTCGAAGAGCTCAAGTACATTGCCTGAAGTAGTAATCAAAACGGATAAAGGAGACATTGTACTTGAGCTCTTCGAAGATGACGCTCCTAATACAGTTGCGAACTTTATCAGTTTGGCGGAAAAAGGATTTTACGATGGACTGGTTTTTCATCGCGTAATAAACGACTTTATGATCCAAACAGGCGATCCGACGGGAACCGGAACGGGTGGGCCGGGTTATCGGTTTGCGGATGAGTTCAGTTCTCGCAAACATGAAGCGTTTACATTATCCATGGCAAATAGCGGACCTAATACGAACGGTAGTCAGTTTTTCATCACCCATAAAGCAACTCCATGGCTTGACGGAAAACACTCCGTATTCGGCAAAGTTCTTGAGGGCGAAGATGTCGTAAATGCTATCGCTCAAGGAGATAAGATGATAGAGGTAACGGTTGCTAAAAAGAGAAAACACCCATATAAACCGGAGATCATCAAAGAATAATACCCGACAACACCATTTTATTTCATTTTACGGTTGACGTATATATTTTATTTACGTAGAATACGACCCTGTAATTTTGACTTTAAACACGATTAACAATACAATAAATAAACCGAAAGGAGAACAACATGGCAACAAAAATTGGTATCAATGGGTTTGGGCGAATTGGAAGACAGGTATTTAGGATATTGTCGGAACAATCCGATTTCGAGGTAGTTCAGATAAACGACCTGACTGACGCTAAAACGTTGGCTCATCTCTTAAAGTACGACTCGGCTCACGGTAAATTCCCCGGTACAGTGAAAGCTGACGGAAACAATATTGTCGTCAACGGAAAATCAATCGAAATTTCCGCTATAAAGGATCCGGCTGAGTTGCCTTGGGGCAAGATTGGTGTAGAACTGGTTATAGAATCGACTGGAGTGTTCCGCGCAAAAGCTCAGATAGCTAAGCATATTGAAGCCGGAGCGAAAAAAGTTCTTCTCACCGTGCCTGCAAAAGATGAAATTGATGCGACTATCGTGTTAGGAGTAAACGATAACAACTTAAAACCATCGGATTTGATTGTATCAAATGCTTCTTGCACAACAAATTGTTTAGCGCCGATGGTAAAAGTTCTCCACGAGAAATTTGGTGTAAAGAATGGTCTAATGACCACTATACACGCTTATACGAACGATCAGAGAATTCTTGATTTTCCTCATAGCGATCTTAGAAGGGCTCGTTCTGCGGCTCAGAATATCATACCCACCACAACCGGAGCGGCTAAAGCGGTTGGTATAGTCATCCCATCTTTGAAGGGTAAACTTGACGGTATGGCAATGAGAGTTCCCGTACAGGACGGCTCCATAACCGATCTTGTGGCTGTATTAGATAAATCTGTCACAAAAGAAGAGATCAACGCCGCTATGAAAGAAGCCTCCGAAGGAGAACTGAAAGGCATATTGGAATTTTCAGACGAACCTCTTGTTTCTTCCGATATAGTTGATAATCCTTCTTCGTGTATATTTGATTCTCTTTCTACGTCTGTGATGGAAGGAAATTTGGTTAAAGTGGTCGGATGGTACGACAACGAATGGGGTTATTCTAATCGTTGTGTAGATATTCTTAGAAAGATGCGTTCATAAACGTAATTAAATAAGGTTTTGGATAATGGCAAAATTATTTATTGAAGATTTAGATCTAAAGGGCAAAAAAGTCCTTATAAGGGTGGATTTTAACGTTCCGTTGGATGACTCTCAAAACGTGACTGATGATACTCGTATAAAAGCCTCGTTGCCAACCATAAAGTATGTCATTGAACATGGTGGAAAAGCTATTTTGATGTCACATTTAGGGCGACCAAAGGGCAATGTCGTGGAGAGCATGCGTATTAAACCGGCGGGCGATAGGTTGTCGGAATGTATTGGCAAACCGGTCAAAACTTTATCTGAATCTGTAGGACAAAGCGTAAAAAACGCAATTGATGCGATGGCTGAAGGCGATATTGTTCTATTGGAAAACCTCAGATTTCACTCTGAAGAGACGAAAAACGATCCTGAATTCGCCAAGAAGCTGGCGTCTCTGGGAGATGTTTATGTAAATGATGCTTTTGGCACAGCTCACCGTGCTCATGCATCGACTGCTGGAGTGACAAAGTATTTCGATCAAGCGGCTTGTGGATACTTGCTCAAAAAAGAGATCGATTATCTTGGTAACGCTCTTGAGTCTCCGAAGAAACCGTTTGTCGCTATCATCGGCGGGGCAAAAGTCTCCGGTAAAATAGATGTGATAACGAGCTTGTTGGATAAGGTCGACTGTTTATTGATCGGTGGCGGCATGGCATACACTTTTTTCAAAGCTATGGGATACGAGATAGGAACATCTATAGTTGAATTGGATAGAGTAGATATGGCTAAAGATATTTTGGCTAAAGCAAAAGACAAAGGTGTGGATTTTGTTTTACCGGTAGACGTAGTCGTCTCCGACGATATTTCGCCCGATGCGAAAACAGATGTTGTGGACGCAGACAAGATTCTTCCAAGTAAAGGCGGGGCAGATATAGGACCGAAAACGATAAAACTTTTTCAAGACAAGATCCGTTCCGCTAAAACTATCGTATGGAATGGTCCTGTCGGAGTTTTTGAGATACCTATCTTTGCTGAAGGAACAGACAGCATTGCTAAAACTCTTGCCGAATCTGATGCAGTAACAATAATCGGTGGCGGAGATTCTGTAGCGGCAATAAATAAACTTAACCTGGCAGACAAGATGACTCATATATCTACCGGCGGTGGAGCGTCTCTTGAGTATCTTGAAGGTAAAAAACTACCGGGTATAGAGTCACTTTCTGATAAATAAACTTTTGAGGAGATAAAATGAGAAAACCTATAATAGCCGGCAACTGGAAAATGAATACAAGCATAGACGAAGCTGTCAAACTGGTAAGTGATCTAAAGGTCGAGGTGGCAAGTGTGAATGATGTTGAAGTAGTGGTTTGTCCTCCATTTACTCATTTATCTATAATTAAGGAGAAATTGACAGGCTCCAATATCGGTTTAGGTGCTCAGAATGTATCCGTTAATGATAACGGCGCATACACAGGTGAAATATCGATTGCTATGCTTAAAGATATAGGTTGCGATTATGTTATCTTAGGTCATTCTGAAAGACGCCAGTATTTCAATGAATCCGATCAATTTATAAATTCAAAGGTGAAAAAGGTTTTGGAAAGCGGTCTGAAACCGATCATTTGTGTCGGAGAAAAACTTGAAGAGCGTGAAAAAAATATCACGACTGATATCATAACGGCACAGATTAAGGGGTGTCTTGAAGGGTTATCGGAATCTGATATGAGAAAATCAGTCATTGCGTATGAACCTGTTTGGGCTATCGGAACGGGAAAAACCGCATCAAACGATCAAGCACAAGAAGTGCATAAACTTATCAGAGATTTATTGACGGAACTTTTCTCAGAATCATTATCTCAGGAAATTCGTATTCAGTACGGTGGTAGCGTAAAACCTGATAATGTTGAAGGATTAATGGCACAAACAGATATTGACGGAGCTTTGGTAGGCGGCGCGGCACTGAAAGCCGATTCTTTCGGAGCAATTGTAAAATATAAAAAATAGTTACTGGGAGTATTATAACGATGTACAATTTCTTAACGATGATTTTCTTGGTCATAGCTGTTGTCCTTTCGGCTATTATTCTCATGCAAGCTGGTAAAGGGCACGGACTTGCGGGTATATTTGGAGGCGACAATATGCAGTCTATGTTAGGTCCAAAGGCTGCAGATGTGCTTGAAAAAGTCACATGGGGTATAACGGCAGTGTTCTTTCTATTTACACTGGTTCTTTCGTTGATGGTTAGTCAAGACAAGGGATCTGTCTTAGATAAAGTTCCCCTATCGACTCCGAAACCTCCTGTGCAAAAGGCAAAACCATTGTCAACAGGAACTGTAACACCCTCAACGGATTCGGTTAAGAAAGACATTCAGACTACCGCTGATAAGGTGACAAAAAACTCTGCTTCGACTGCTGAAAAAGCTGTTAAAGATATCAATAAGTCTGTTGGAAATGCGGAAAAGACTGTCAAGGCTGTACCGGTCAAGACTGATTCTCCGCCGGTTTCCGGAGAATAACTTTTCTCTTACTTAGAATTAATCTCTTATGGATCAAAAAGCAGACAGTAGCACACCAATTTTAAAGATATCAGGGCTCAAGACACAATTCTTTTTGGAGAATGGAATTGTTAGAGCCGTAGATGGTGTCTCCTTCTCAATAAAACCACGTGAAACTCTGTGCCTTGTCGGTGAAAGCGGATGCGGTAAGAGTATCACGGCTATGTCTATCCTACGTTTGATTCCTGATCCCCCCGGCAAAATTGTCTCGGGAGAAATAATTTACAAAGATAAAAACCTTCTGGATCTGCCTAAAAGGGATATGCGTCGACTCAGAGGCAAAGAGATATCCATGATTTTTCAGGAACCTATGACAGCACTTAATCCTGTCTTTACGATAGGTTATCAAGTAGGAGAAGTTTTAAAAACTCATTTGGGTTTCAATAAAAACGAGGCGAAAGAAAAAACTATAGAAATGCTTAAGTTGACAGGTATTCCCGATCCTGAACGCCGTTTGAAAGATTACCCTCATCAGTTATCCGGAGGGATGATGCAGAGGGTTATGATCGCCATGGCTTTATGCTGTAACCCGACATTGCTTATTGCTGACGAGCCGACTACGGCTCTGGATGTCACAATCCAAGCGCAGATACTTGACTTGATAAAACAACTCCAGGAAAAACTGCATATGTCTGTTCTACTTATCACTCATAATCTGGGTGTAGTTGCGGAATCGGCTCATAAGGTCGCTGTTATGTATGCGGGCAAAATTGTGGAACTCGCCGACGTGAATGATTTGTTCGCTAATCCAAAACATCCGTATACGATAGGTTTGTTTAATTCACTGCCCGGCTTATCGTCTAAAAAGAAAAAATTGACTCCTATCCAAGGAACTGTACCGGATCCGTTTAATTTTCCTAGCGGTTGCCCTTTTCATCCGAGATGTTTTATGAAAAAGGCGATCTGCGAAAAGGAAATACCGCAGATAGAGTTGAAAGATAAAAACCATTTCGCCGCCTGTTTAATGAGGGAAAAATATGAATCTTGAAAACGGTAAGAAACCTTTGCTAGAGGTGAATTCCTTAAAAAAATATTTTCCGATAAAGGGTGGTCTTTTTTCTAGAGTGCAGGCACAAGTTAAAGCTGTAGACGATGTCTCTTTTTCAATCGGTAGAAAAGAAACACTAGGACTTGTCGGCGAAAGCGGTTGCGGTAAAACAACAACCGGCAGGACAATCTTGCGACTGCTAGAACCGACTTCCGGTAACGTATTCTTTGATAACCAAGATTTGTTTTCATTGAAAGGTAAAGATTTAAAAAAAATACGAAAACATATCCAGATAATTTTTCAAGACCCTTACGCTTCTCTGAACCCACGTATGACTGTTGGCTCCATAGTAACAGAGGGGCTCCTGATTCATCATGTCGGCAACCACCGTTCCAGAGAGGAAAAGGCAAGAGAATTACTTGCGACCGTAGGACTGTCTAAGGATTTTTACAATCGTTACCCACATGAATTTAGCGGAGGACAAAGACAACGCATAGGAATCGCAAGAGCCTTGGCTCTCAACCCTAAATTCATTGTATGTGATGAACCGGTCTCAGCTTTGGATGTATCCGTTCAAGCACAGATAATAAACCTTATGGAAGACCTCAAAGAACGGTTTTCCCTGTCATATCTATTCATCTCTCATGACCTGAGTGTAGTGCGCCATATCAGCGACCATATAGCGGTTATGTATCTGGGTAAAATTGTCGAATACGCTTCAACAGAAGACCTGTTTTGTAACCATCTTCATCCTTACACAAAAGCTCTATTTTCATCCATTCCCGTACCTGACCCGCAATCAAAAGAAAAACGAATGGTTTTAAAGGGCGACGTTCCCTCGCCTATAAATCCCCCGAAAGGCTGTTATTTTCATCCTCGCTGCCCCATAGCAAAAAAGCAATGCAAGGAACATTATCCACCATTTGAGGAAAAAACCGACGGACATTTCTGCTCTTGTTGGGAAATAAAAAAACAAAAGGATTAATTAATGACAAACTTTATCGTTCTTATTCTAATCATCTTCTCTATGACGACAAATTTATCTGCCGAACAAGAAAATGATTCCGCAAAAACGCTTCTAGATTTCATCCCTCCCCCAACAACCGATAAATATAACGATTCATCAGATATTAAAGAAACCCCGACCCCGGGCGGTGAAATAACCGTACGAATACCCCAAGATCCAAAAAACCTTAACCCCATAACCAACAACAGCGCACAAGCTCAAAAAATAATGGGATACCTGTTCGATTCACTTATAACACGCCACTCGGAAACATTGGAATGGTTGCCGTGGATAGCAAAATATTGGGAAGAAAAAGACCTTGTACAGATGATCGACGGAGAAACTGTCGAAGGCAAAATAATCGAAGAAAACGATACGAGCGTCGTATTCATAAAAGACGCAGGGAAAATAGTATTGGGAAAACACGATATCTCATCGTTCGATATAAAATCAGGTAAGGTGAGTATGATCGATGGCGAGAAATATACGGGTAAAATTAAAGAACTGGTATACACGTTAGAATTGCACTACGCCGACCCGAAAAATAAAATTGTTATACCTATTGAGAAAATCGCAGGTGATGCGGGATCAAAACAGATCGTAAAAAATGCGGTCTACTATTTTACAATCCGAGACAATGTAAAATGGCATGACGGTATAAAGTTTACCGTAGAAGATATAAAATTCAGTTTCGACACTATCATGAACAAGTATGTTGACGCCGCATCGTTGAGAAACTACTACAATGATATAAAAAAGGTTGAAATTGTT
>CAZFUR010000102.1:0-6910 GCA_964522245.1 uncultured bacterium
TGTCCTGAATGTGGTTCTCCTCTTACAGCGAGCATGTGCAAAGGCAAGACAAAGAAAGTTCCTTATTACTGGTGTTGGAGGAATAACTGTATCCCAATGATTCATCGAGACGATATCCAAGATAAATTTTGTGAGTACCTGAGCAAGTTTGAGCCGAAACCTGAGATAATGGAGTTACTGGAATACAAACTTGTTCATAACTGGAAAGAAAAAAATCAGAATTATAAGAACCGACTCAAACGTGACAAAGCAAAACTTACTAAATTACGTCAGATGAAAGATAACCTTGTCAAAAAACTGCTCAGGGAAGTAATAGACGATAGAACTTATAAAGAACAAGCTAACTGGCTCCAGAAAGAAATACTGATCCTTGAAGAAACCTGTGAACAAGGAAAAATAATCGATTACGATTTTGATGAATATTTAAAGTATGGAAAAAACTTTTTAAGTAATCTGTCGGAAATATGGAAAAAGTCAGAGATAAAAATAAAGCGAAAAATCCACAATTTTGTATTTCCAGCTCAAATATACTTTGACGGAAATAACTTTGAACCCACTCAAATAGTTGGTATCCTGCGCTTTATGAAAAATCTTTCTTGTGAGTCACATTTGGTGGGCCCACAGGGATTCGAACCCCGGACACGCGGATTATGAGTCCGCTGCTCTAACCAGCTGAGCTATGGGCCCCCAAATCGGAAAAGCGTCATCATTATAGTCAAAGAAAAGAGTAACATTCAAGTGAAATTTTATATATAATGAAAAATCTTTAATATTAAGTGAAATTTCAGACGGTTTTTGTTAAAAATGTTAAAAAGTAAAATAGATTTAAGACCTTTGTTATACTTGTTGCCTGCGTTTACGATGTGGTTTTTTATTTTTTCCCCTTATATTAGTTACCACATAATGCATGTTGATTCGGCGGTATACATCCAAGTTGCCAAAAAACTTCTTGCCGGGGGCGTGCCGTACCGTGATATGTGGGACCACAAACCGCCGATGATATATTTTCTGTACGCACTGATTCTGAAACTGTTCGGATCTAAAAACTATGTGATGATAAACTATGTTACGCTATTTTTTTTATTTTCGTCGACGATTCTTCTGTACAAGATATTGCGAAAAATGCTTTCGATAAAAAATTCTGCGTTGATCTGTTTTATCTATCCGATATTCTCCGACATAGTGTTGTTGAGAGACTCCCTAAATCCTAATACAGAGATATATATGAACACGTTCAACCTGTCTGCCGTTCTTGTCGGTTTAGGTGCGATCATGAACAACGATAAAAAGACGTTGGTTGTTGCGGGATTCCTTGCGGGGGTAGCCTCTGCATTCAAACAGCCTGCGGGAACGGTGATGATAGCGTTAAGTATCGGGTTTGTGATCTATGAGTTCAAGACTAAACGGTGGATAGATCTTTTTTTGGGGTTGATGAATGTTTGGATCGGGTTTGTGGCGGTATGGATAATCATCGGGTTATATTTTCTGCTGAATTGCGCATGGGTTGATTTTCTTTTCGGGTGTTTTCAGTTTAATTTTGCTTACGGAGGTGAAATACCGCTTGTCTATATCGTTGAGGGTATACTGAAAATACACCTCAACCTTTTGTTGGTATATCCTTGGCATTTTGTGTTGTTTTATTTTGGTATCGGGTGGTGTCTATACAATATTGTAGTGAAAAAATATGATTACCAAAAACGGTTCATGATGAAATTTTTCCTGATATGGCATTTATGCGATACGGTATCTGCATCGATGGGCGGATTGTTTTATCCGCATTATTTTGTGCAGTGGGTACCGTCGTGTTTGATAATAATGTATCTGCCGATGTTGTATTTTTTTCAAGAGTTGAGTTTATCTAACAGGTATATGTTGCGCTATAGGGCGGGTATGTTTATCTATATCGCGTTTGTTTTTGGTCAGACGTTTTTTACTAGAGAGGGTGTCTCCTTTTTTCGGGGTTGGATCTATTATCCTGTGTTGGAGCATGCGAAATATCTCAAGAAATGGGAGACGGTTATAGGACCGAATTTTAAAAAGTATCCCGTTACCTGTTCCCCCAAACAGTATTACAAGATGGTTGAGATAGTCGATGCAATCCACAAAAAGGTACCTGTGGGTGAAAAGTTTTTGGTTTGGGGTCTTTTCCCTGAACTGTATCTGTTGGCTGATCGTGAACCTGCGTCGAAATATCTGTTCAACGTGGTTTTGCGGGGGACTGTTTCAGGGTTGCCTAGCATATATAGGCGCAAAAACGCTCCTATCTGGAGATATTACGATCGTGTTAGGAAGGAGTTTTTGTCCGATTTGGATAAAAATAAACCTAACCTAATAGTCGTAATAGATAAAGATATTGCGCCTCAGATTAGATTCTTTTTTGATTATCTTGATACTTTTTACGAAAAACGGGAACTGGATTTTTATACCGAGCTGGATTTTTATTACAGAAAAGATATTTAGTTGGTTTTTATGATTTTATCGGGTTGCCAGCTATCCAGCATGACAGTTATTTTCAGCGGTATAAATCCGAACATATAGTTTCCTTCGATGAGTAGCGGGATTTTCTTATCTTCAGATACCCACAGCATTATTTTTCCTTGTAGTCCGAATAGTCCTCTGAAAAGCTGATTTTTGCCCGATTTCTCAGGCATAATCTTCACAAGAAGAGCATTGCATTTTTTCCCCGACAGCAAAGTCAACGTTTTCTTTTTGATCGTTTCGATATGTACAGGCCAGATATCTCGTTTCTCAATGGTTCTCAGAAACATTTTTTCGTTCAGTTTACCCGATAAGGCTCTTGCGAAATAGAGTGTGCTAAGGGGATCTCTCGTAAAAGGTTGCATATCGGTTTTGGCACGTTCTATATAACGGTTGTCTATTTTTTTCTGATAAATAATTTTTTTTTGCCGGAAATCGAAGATAAGTTTTCTCGTTCGTTTTTCAAATCCTTGTTGGTGATGTATAAAGTAGACCGGTCGCAAAGTTTTGTAATCGGTGAACGATTTTAGGTTGAGAATCACATCAAAAATAAGGTACCCGCCTTTGGCGTTACCTTCAAAAAGGTAATATTTTTTATTTTCCAGAGTAGTTTCTTTTATCTCAAGAGACGCCGAACCGATGTTTAGTAGTTTGCCGAACATAAAGACTTTATAGTTCAGTTTTTCCCCCAGTTCGATCAGTGATCGATCGAACTTTGGCGGTTTGGCGTATAGTGTTGCCGTTAGGGTGAGGATAAAGGTTATCAATATTCTGGTTTTCATTGGACTTGATTCTTTCCTTGGTTTTTCGCGGAGTACAGATTCTTATCGGCGGTTTCTATCAGATCGGATATGGATTCTCCATGATCGGGGTAGTTTGATACACCTATACTTGCGGTTACGTTGAATTCGATCCCTTGCACGGAAAAAAGGTGTTCTCTAATTTTTTTAGATAATCTTTCAGCCATAATCATAGCACCTTTCGGAGTGGTCTGTGGTAAAAAGAACACAAACTCCTCACCGCCGTATCTGGCGGGCAAATCGTTATTTCTTATAGTTTGTTTTATAATCGAGCCTATCTCTCTTAGAATGAGGTCGCCTGTCAGGTGTCCGTACAAGTCATTATATTTCTTAAAATCGTCAATATCCATCATTAAAATAGAAAAATTTAATTTTGATGTTTTTGCTCGTTCCAGTTCTTCTTCAAGACAGGTCATGAAATAGCGTCGTTGGTACAATAAAGTCAGACCGTCGATTATGGACATCGTTTTGATTCGATCGAAAAGAAACGATTTTTTTATCTCCATGAAAAAAGGTGTGATCAACGGTTTTATCGTATCGATACTTTTGTTGCGCGGGTTTTCTATAATTAAGACGGTGATGTAGCCGTCGAGCTCGTCGGTGTGGGCGATTATTTTGTCGTCTAGGCGGGTTATGGTGTTAGCGGTGTCGATTCTATCGAATATATCAGATAGGTTTTGCGGTGTGGAATCGTGTGGGTAGACGAAATGTTTTTTCGTTGAGATTGTGTTTTTGTCTTGTTTTGCCAGAATCAGTTGAACAGATTGAGGGTCGGTCTTTGATCTGATTTTGTCGGCGAACAGAAAAAACAGTTCTTTAAAATCCATGGTTTTGTTCATAGATTTGATCAGTTCAGAGGTTTCCAAGGTTTGCTCGTAAGCTTTTTGCATTGTTTTGTGATCTTGTTGTGATTCTTGAATAAGTTTTTCCAGCGACTTTTTCTGTTCTGAAATTTTGCTTAATTCCTTTTGTGCGGATAAGATTTCTTCGGAATATTTTGTTCGGAGATTTTTTATTACCGTTTGGCTGAGTATCAAAAAAAACAGATATACTGCGATTTTATCCGTATGACCCAAAAAGATCATTCCCGAGAAAAGAGTGACGGATAAAAGCAGTGATAGGTTCGGTTTTTTGTCAAACAAGATTAATATGAAAAAAGCTATAAAGAATATCCGGTCGATATATATCATTGTGTGGTCTCTACTCTATTTTTGCCGTTATGTTTAGCTTTATACAAGGCGTTATCGACAAGTTTCATAAGATCATCTTTGTGGTTGTGGGGGTAGTTTACTACACCGATACTTGTTGTGACGCAGATAGGTTTTCTGCGAACGGAGAAGTTGGTGTCGGCGATCTGTTCTCTTAGTGAGTCGGCTATTTTCAATCCTTGTTGGATGGTGTCGGTATTTTTTATTATAGCAAACTCTTCACCGCCGTACCTTGCGGCTAATTCATCTTCAGATACGCTATCGGCGATTATTTTGGAGACCGATATCAGTATCTGATCGCCCACGGTGTGTCCGTATCGGTCGTTGATCTGTTTGAAGTTGTCTATATCAAGCAGTAGCAAGGAAAACGGATTTTTGTTTTGGATTTTTGTCGTCAAGGTTTTCTTGAAAAAAGAATGTGTGTAAAGGTTTGTGAGGCTATCTGTTACGGATAATTTATTTGTCAGGTGGTACAGTTTTGCGTTGTTGATGTATAGGGCGCAAAGATGGGCTATATTCGCCAAAAAAATCTGATCGGATACGGTGAAATCTTTTTTGGTTGTGCTGTCGATACGAATGAGCCCTAAAATTTTGTCATCGCTCATAAGCGGAGTGGTTATATTTGATCTTATAGATAGGTTTAGTTTGTCTGCGAATCGTTTATCCGACAGACTGTCGCTGATCAGAATCGGTTTGTTTTCTCTAAAAATATGATGGTTGATGATATCTTGGTCGGGGAGTGTGAAATTTTCGTTTTTGTTTCGTTTGATTTTAAGTTCCATCGATCTCATATCGTCATTTACAAGGTATATTCTCAAAAGGTTTTCGGGATCGACGATTTTTTGAGTGAAATCTGCAACTGTCGTGAGGATTTTTTCTATATCGATCTGTCCGCTTAACGCCTCTGACATCTGTTTGATTAGGTTGACCCGTTCAAATTTTTTTGTTCTTGTTTCGATGTTGGAGTTTATTGTGTCGTAGGTTTTTTTTAATTTGTTTAGGTTGATTTTTTCTATGTGGAGTTGTTGTTCTATGAGGTCTAATTTTTTTAGTCGAGACCTATGTTTTAGTCCCATCAGGGCGCAGGTTGTGAACAGTGATAGGCTGAAAGGGGGATAGAATCCGGGAAAAACGGTAAAAAATATTATACCGATAGTTGTAAAAACCCATGGGATGACAGGCTCCATTGTAATCCATGACAATAGTACAAATATATGTAACAAGATGACACCGGCAGACAATATCCCGTCTGCGCAAAGGTAGTATGCCGACAACAAAACCGTCAGAATCTGCAGGAATAAAACAAATATCACCCACACGGTAAAAACAGGATTTTTATAAATGTTAGAGATGTTCATTTTTGCCAGAGCGGTACAAGTTTAGTTATATAGTCGTTTGTGTGCTGTAATCGAAAAACAGGCTTTTATCCATATCGAAAAACAGTGATATGTTCTCGCCCACTTCAAACTGTTTATTAGAGTCAAACCGCACGACAAAATCGTGTTCACCCGTGCCAAAATAAACAAGTGTTTCCACTCCAACGTGTTCCACCACCTCAATAAAAGCTGTGACGATTGAATCGCTATGGGATCCTTTAAGTACAATATGTTCAGGTCTGATACCCATGATGACTTTTTTGTTTTTGTATTTTGACAAAGAGTTAAGTTTCACCAGTGGAACGGGGATATTCAGTCCTTTGGAGGAAAAACATAACCGTTGTTCATGGTCGACTATTTTCCCTTCAAAAAAGTTTATAGGCGGTGAGCCGAAAAATCCTGCGACAAACTTATTAGCGGGGTGTTCGTAAATTTCGATCGGATCGGCGATTTGCTGTATTCTACCGTTGTTTAGAACGGCTATTCTGTCGCCCATGCTCATCGCTTCTAGTTGGTCGTGTGTTACATATATCATAGTTGTATTGAGTCTTGTGTGCAGACGGCTCAGTTCGGTGCGCATTTTTGCTCTAAGATGTGTATCCAGATTGGAGAGCGGTTCGTCAAACAAGAACAGTTCGGGGTATCTTATGATTGCTCTGCCCAGAGCGATACGTTGTTGTTGACCGCCTGACAAAAAGCGTGGTTTGCTTTTAAGTATATCCTGAATACCCAGCAGGCTTGATATTTCTTCGACTCGTTGTTTTATGACGGTGCGTGGTATTTTCTGCATTTTCAGAGCGAATGCCAAGTTGTTGTAGACGGTCATATGAGGGTACAGAGCGTAATTCTGAAACACCATTGCCACGTTACGTTTTTGAGGCGACAGGTGGTTGACTTTCTGATCGTTTATAAAAATGTTACCAGATGATATGTTCTCCAATCCCGCAATCATGCGCAGAGTAGTCGTCTTACCACACCCCGACGGACCCACAAGTATAAGCAGTTCCTGACTTTTAATTTCTAAAGATATGTCTTCCACGGCAACCGT
>CAZFUR010000103.1:0-6768 GCA_964522245.1 uncultured bacterium
AGCGTGATGGGGTATCTCACATTGCTAAAAAATGAGGCGTACGGCGAACTCACGGAAAAACAGACCGACGCAATCAGAAAAGCAAAAAAAAATCTGTACCACACATTCAAATGGCTTGACGGAATAATACGTATCTCATCTTTATCAAACGCTCAAACGGAAAATATATCCGTAAACATGACAAACGTAGATATAAAAAACTCAATATCACTTGCTCTGAAAAGCCTCGATTACGCTCTTGATGAGAAAGAGATTGAAATAAACTATGATTTAGATGATAAACAGGCTACGCTTTCATCGGATAAAACTATCGTCGATGAGATAATACTGAGTATATTGAACGGAATAATACATCATCCTATAACAAAAGATATGTCTATTCAGGTGGATACGACCAAAACCAAAGATAAAACAAAAATATCTTTCTCATTAATATTCGAAGACAACCTCAATACCGATGATCTCTACAGAGCACTGAAAGAACCTTTTATACATTCTGCGACATTCTTTAATATAACTAATTTGAGTACAAACGTGGCTAGATCGCTACTTACCGTTTTGAACGGAAAACTTGATGTGGAATATTTTGAAGGGTCAATCGTTCTGGCGGTATTTTTATAGCAAACGGAGGATTGAATGAAACCGAAAATACTTGTGGTAGAGGACAACGCTGATAATCTGGAAACTCTAGTCGCTTATCTGGAATTTTCAGGGTACAAAACAATACAAGCAAGCGATGGAGAAACCGCTCTAGATAAAGTGGAATCGGAAAATCCGGAAGTGGTGTTTCTGGATCTGTCTATACCTAAAATTGACGGCTGGGAGGTTGCTAAACGGATCAGAGCCAACGAAAAAATAAAAAAAATAATCATTATCGCTTTTTCTGCCATGGCACTACCTCAAGAAATGGAAAGAGCGATTCAATGCGGTTGCGATACGTTTATAGCTAAACCAATGCCTCCCGAAACACTAATAGAAGAAATGAATAAACTCTTAAAATAAGTGAGCTTTTCATGCATTGGATCCCTATCCTGCTTATCACGAATATTGTATGTTTATCTTTGTTTATTTTGCTTTTTCTTAATTACGAAGCGACTCAAAGAAAACTTAAAAACCTGCAAAAGGTTCTGAAAAATAATGAGGATTATAAAGAAGAATTGCTAGCAGAACTGTCTCATAATCTACGCACCCCGTTAAACGCAATTATGGGATACACTTCTCTTATGCTCAATAATGTACACGGACAAATCAATCAAAAGCAAAGAAATGATCTTAAAAAGGTGTCGGGTTGCGCAGACAAAATCCTCACCATAATCCAAAAACAATTATCCGATTAATTCAAACTGCGTTTTAAGAGTTTAAGGGCTCTGCTGTTTTTAGGATCTATCTGGAGAATTTTCTTATAACAAGAAATAGCCTTTTTGTTATCCCCCAAACTTCTCCAACAAATAGCCATCAAAAAATATGTCTTCGGATTTGACCGGTTCACTCTAAGAAGCGTTTTAAGGACATCGAGAGCCTTCCTGTAATCTTTTTTGTCTATGTAACACAAGACAAGATTTGAATAAGCGTTTTCATTATCAGGATTGAGTTTTATGGCTATTTTGTGTTCTATTATAGCATCATCAAGTTTGCCCATTATTCCAAAAACGACTCCTAGATTATTATGAGCACTTGAATCGTTGTTATTTATCTTTATCGCTTTTTTGAAATAGTATACCGCCTTAACGTTATCTCCTAACCCGGCATATGTCAGACCAAGATTGACATAAGGCTCTATAAACGTGGGATCCTTTTTGATGGACTGTTTGTAGAAATATATCGCACTATCATATTTTCCGGACTGTTTTAATGTATTTGCCAAATTGTAGTATGGTAAATTGTCGAACGGTCGAATCTTTATAGCCATCCGATAATGTTTTTGTGCCTTTTGATACATATTGTGGTCATCATACCAACTAGCAATATTATTATGAGCGTGAAAACTTCTGGGATTGACGGATAACGTATTCGACCAAAGTTTGTAAGAACCGGACCAAACATCGTTACGAACAATAGAAAGTATAGAGAAAATCACAACCAAAAAAACAGTAACGTATAATTGAATTTTCTTAGGCAATTCGATCAAAAATAAGGCGAAAAATATACTGATAAAAGCAAACGGAAAATAAAGATATCGCTCAGCTATCGGATTTTTCAACAAAACTATATTTGAAACCGGTAATAGACTCAGAAAAAACAAAAATAACATAGAATATTTATTACCTTTTATGTATCCCCATATGGAAATCCCAAAAAAACTCAGAAGAGAAAAAACAGCCAAAATATCGGTAACAGATATATGTCTAGGCGGAATTTGCATCGTATAATCCACAGTCAATTTCAAAGGATAAACTATCAGTTTCAAATAATGAGAGAAAACTATCAGTTGATCCAATATGTTTAAGAAAATATTCTTGTGAGCGTAGACTATTGGAGAATAATTAGGGTTTGATATAAGATAAAACCTGATTATACAGAAAAACAAAGTTACCATAAAAAACAAAAGATAATCAGAACGATTCGCGATAGATTTTTTTCCGTATCTAACAAAATCAAGCAGGATAATCAGTGGAAGAAAAATTAACGCCATCTCTTTAGAAAAGAGACCCAATAGATAACATACAGCTACAAAAAAAAGTTTAAACTTGAACTTTTTATAATGAAAATATATCGCCGAAAAAAGAAAAAAGGCGCACATCAAATCTTCTCTGAAAGATACACAATTCACCGCCTCCGAAAGTAACGGATGAACAGAGTATATCAGAGCCGAAAAGAAGGCAACATTGTCATTATTTATAAAATTTCTCACCATAAAAAAGAGCATTAAGACAGATAAAATATGCAGTAACAAATTAGTAAAATGAAGGGCAAAAGAGTTTTTACCCCATAAAAAACAGTCGATAAAATAACTCATCGTAACCAAAGGACGATAAGAAGATTCCCCTGATGCGGTAAAGTCCCCCACCCCGGAACGAGAGAAATATTGTTTGGAAAAAAGTATTTTGATATTTTTTATATCATCCACAAACTTGTTATCTTTTATTGTACTGGTATCATCAAAGAGAAACTTATTGTTCAGTATATTTGAGTACGATAACAATGAAGCTAAAATCAGTAAAAACAACCCTAGATACAATCTATTTTTCATCGGTTTTCCATATTTTTGAGTTTGTTGATGTAGAACAAAGCTTTTTTGTTGTCGCCTTGTTTCCTATACGCTCTGATGAGATCAGTTAGAACGAGTGAATCGTGCGGTTGTAACGAATAAGCTTTTTTCAGATAAAATATTTCTTTTTCGGTGTTTCCTTGTTTATTACTCAAAACAGCAAGATTTTTATAAAAAATAGGGTTATGAGGAAATCTTACGGCAGACAATTCTAACATCTCCTTGCCTTTTTCGGTTTTGCCAGATTTAATGTAAGATACAGCCAGCTTGTTGTAAACCGTAGGTTTATCGGGATTAATAGAAATTGTTTTCTCATAGTATTCGATCGCTTTGGCATATTCTCCTTTCGCATCATACAACAATCCAAAATTCTCATAGATATCCCTATCGCTTTGATTTGCGTAAAGAAGCACTTTTTTAAATTCATTTTCCGCCTCATCGAATTTCCTCATTTTTATCAGTAATAAGGCTAAATTATTGTGTATCTCTGAATGTGTAGGATCAATTTTGATAGCGTTTTTATATTCTTGTTCAGCTTTTTTTAAATCGCCTATTGCATTATAGGCGTTAGCTAGGTTGTATCGATCTTGGGCACTGTCACGCAAAAATAAACTTTTGAGATAGTATTTTATGGCAAGCCGATACTTTTGTCTTTCAAAATAATGCGTGGCAAGATTACTCAATGCCCTGCTACTACTCGGTTCTACCTTTAAGGTCGCTTTCCATAGGGTGAGAGAATCTTTCCAATCAGCGTTTCTAGTGAGTGTAATTGATGAAAAAAACAAGATTAATAGGACAAAAATAGCTAAAAATATTTTTTTGTTCCTTTTTAAAATTTCAGCAAAAAACTCCCCAAATAGCAATGCCATACCTATAAACGGAAAATAAAGATACCTTTCCGCCGCAATATTGGATATTTTAATAAAATTACTGACAGGTAAAAGAGATAGGGAAAAAAATAGGTACCCAAACGCGATAACAGATCTGTTTTTCAGAAAAAACCGTAACGAGACAATAAATGAAACTGACAAAAACAAGACCGATCCAAGTACCGAATAATCAAAAAATGATTTTTTAAAGGCAACCTCGTAATCAGCCAGAAGGTTTATCGGCAACAGTATTTTTTTTATATATCCCACAAAAACCGTAACCATCGTATATATATTGGTCAACAGAGAACCTCCCGGATAAACAAGAAGATCCACCGACGGGTTGACAAAAAGATAAAACCTCACAAAAAGATAAAAACAACTGACTACTCCAAGCAAAAAGAATATTCGTACATTTTGTTTAAAACTGATTTTTTTCAAATAAAAAACCAATCCCAATAAAATAGGATACATAATAGCCGATTCTTTGGAAAACAAAGCGAAAAGATAAAATATTGCGTGCAGAAAACTATAAAAAATCGGTCGTAACGATTGCCTTTTTATCGTTAGAAAAGCCATCATACAAAATAACGCTACTAGTAAATCCTCACGAAAAGATATCGCATTAACCGATTCTGACCCGATAGGATGGATTGCGAAAACAGACGCCGAAAAGAATGCCTTCAATTTTGAATCAAAAAGAAACAAACTAACAAAATAAAACAGTATCACATTCAATATGTGTATCAGTAAATTAGAAAGATGATACCCTGTCGGCAAAAACTTCCAAAAAGAAGCGTCTAAAAAATAGGTCAAAGTTACAACGGGACGATAACTGGCTTCACCAAAAGCAAGCTGTTTGCCTTTACCGACAATTTTAAAATATTTTTGATCAAACAAATGTTTTGCGTTTGCCCAATTCCCTATTCTCGGGTTCTGCTCAACAACATTCACGTCATCATAGACAAAACCGTTGTCAATGGTATTGATGTAAACCACCGACGATAACAGTACCAATAGTATAAAAACTAAATATTTTCTACACCGTTGCATCGATTATTTGGCTGACTGCTCTTTTAGTGCCAACTTTTCCAGATAAGTCTTTGAGAAGGCAATTATTTCCGATGGAGTAGCCTCATTCTCTACGGTTTTTTGGAACTCTTCTTTTGCTTTATCATAATTTTTGATTTCAAAATAACATACTCCCAAATTATACGAATATAGATAGTTATCGGGTGATAACTTTTGAGCTTTCTTCCATGTTTCTATCGCCAAAAGCAACTCTCCCGTATCTTTGTAGCAAATACCAAGATTATACAACGCATTAATACTGACAGGATTCATCTTTAAGGTTTTGAGATGATTGGCTATCGCCAAATCCAGATCCCCTCTGTTACCGTAAACTACACCGAGATTGTCATAGTAACTAGATTCCGAAGGATTAATTTCTATTGCCTTTTTGAACGCTTCTATAGCTTTATCGTATTCTCCTCGACTACCGTATTCCATCCCCAATCCGTTATAAGCCGCATCATTCTGGGGATTAATTTTGATCGCCCTTTCATACATACTTATAACAACCTTCGATTTGTCGTCCTGAGAAGACTCTTTACGACCACACCCGACAGCAAAACATAATATTACAGAAACCGTTATCGACAATACTTTTGTTTTCATAGCAACTCTCCCAAAAGGATATGTTTATTTATCCATATTCTGAAGTTCTGATTTAATAGACTCGTTATTAGGATTAATTTCAAGAATTTTTTTATAATACTTAACTGCGTTATCATGGTCTGCGAGTTTTTTGTAACACTCCGCAATAATAGATAAGGTACCCTCATCGAGATTACCTTTTTTAAGTTCATTGTATTTTTCAAATATTTTTACGGCATTTTCATAATCTTCTATCTTAAAATATGCTACCCCAAGATTCTGATGCGCTTTGGGATAATCCGGTTTCAGTGCTATCACTTTCAGAAAACTATCTATAGCCTGTTTTGTTTTACCCATATCCCCGTAAGAACAACCCAGATTCAACCACGCTGTGGTATACTCAGGTTTCAATTCGATCACTTTTTTTAGTTCAGCTATTGCTTCATCGAATAGTTTAAGCTGAGCGTAAACAACGGCCAGATTGTTTCTGACCTGATAATCATCGGGATCAATCTCTAATATTTCTTTATATTGATCTATTTTTTCTTGTGGCGTGATCTCTTTGACCGCCTCATCTTTAAAAAAACTGTCATCCAAAAAATCATCGTCTTCTTTTTGTCCACAACCTGAAAAAATAAATAACACAGGTATACAAGCTAAAAGCAGTAACTTTTTCATATTTTCCTCCTAGAAGTGATTTTGTTTAGTATATTTCTAAAAAATAATTTCATAATAAAAAATAAATTATGCAACAGTATTTTCAGATCCAGCTTAGAGTTGCCCTTATGTCTATTTTCGAATATGATCGGTATTTCTTTAACAATTGTGTTGTGTAACTTAACAGAATGAAACAATAACTCCGATACGATAGACGGCCCTACAGATTCAAGCGCATCAAAATCTATCTTCTCCAATAATTTTCTACTAAAACACCTATACCCCGATGAACAATCTTTTATCGGAAACCTCAGCAACAATCTTATGTAAGCGTTGGCAAGTATACTGACAAACACCCTTAATATCGATCTACCCCTT
>CAZFUR010000104.1:0-6730 GCA_964522245.1 uncultured bacterium
TGATTATGGTCAGGCGTAAATCGGATAGATGACCGATAAAATCTTTATCTTCCATTTATTCTTTTTTTGCGGTTTCAGACGAATCTGATTTAGTTGAGGTTGTATCGTCTTTCATTGATTTTTTGAATTCTTTGATTCCTTCACCGAGTGATTTTGCTATATCGGGTAACCTTTTTGCTCCGAACAGCAACAAAATGATTACAAATATCACCACCAGTTCCGGAAACCCTATTCCGCCT
The DNA here is from genome assembly GCA_964522245.1 of uncultured bacterium. Taxonomy (GTDB): domain Bacteria; phylum Auribacterota; class Auribacteria; order Auribacterales; family Auribacteraceae; genus CAZFUR01. The sequence continues at coordinate 240 of CAZFUR010000104.1, forward strand.
AGAAACGCAAAGTTTGTCATTGTCATCGTTATTCTCCGTTTGTTATGTTTCGCATTCGCTGATTATTCCGTACAAAATCCCTTGATTTGTCACGGTTGCCTCAGATTGCGATAGGCAATCTAATATTTTTAGCACAATTAGGCTACCTGATCGGATGACGGATTGTCTATCCGGATCCAGGTTAGCGGTTATATGGTGATTGATTTGATTGTCTTTTATATTTGAAACTAATTTTAAAAATGTTTCAATCTCTTTTTTAGACAATGGATAGTTTTCTGTATCGGTTATAGGTATTTCTTGTTTGGCGATGGCGATCTTGGCGAGCGATGTGACTGTGCCTCCGAAGGCAAAGAGTTTGTCGATTTGATCGATATCTTTTATTGTCGGTATAATTGTATCTATGTGGGTTTCAAGATTTCTTATTTCAGCGCTTGTTGGCGGGTCTGTTTTCAGAAATCGATTTTTTGATCTTAGGCATCCGATAGGCAGACTGAACGATTTATCGATAGTTTTCCCGTTGGATAAAATGAATTCACAGCTTCCACCGCCTATATCCAAACAGAGATATTTTTTATCGGGGCGTATTTTTCTATTTATACAGATTCCCTTAAACATCAGTTCTGCTTCACGCTCGGAAGAGATGATATTTATTGGCATTTTTAGTTCATTTTCGATTGTACTTTTTGCTTGAATCGAATTTGGGGAGTCTCTGAATACACTTGTAGCAAGAGCGAAGGTTTTTGTGACGTGATGTTTTTTTATGAGTGATTTATATTCTTTTATTGTATCGATAGTTTTTTTGTTCGGTTCGATATTTTTCTCTTCATGTAGATTTTTGCCGAGCTGATTTATCACTGCACAAGAAACCACAGGCGAAAGCTCGATGCGACCGTTTTGCCTAGATAGATCGGCAATAAGCAGTCTTAGCGAATTCGTACCAAAATCTATAGCCGCTATTTTCATAGATAAACGGTCCTTTATACCCTTATGCCTGTTGATTTTTAGAGTCGGGATTTTCTAGGTATGTTTGTATTATTTTCCTAGCTTGATCTTGATCTTTTTCGGGCACTAGTATACCCACAGATTCAAGCGATTCATCTCCGAAAGCCAGTATTGACGCCGCTGAATTGCTCTCAAGAATTGAGTCTATCCCTGATTCATCCAGTTTCATCTGAATCATTCTTGACTGTATCTCGGAGTTTGCCATAAACACTTTGATAAATGATTCAGAAAGATTTGTGCCGTCATTATTTTTAGCTTCAATAGTTTCTTCAAAACTGGCAGTAGGCACTTTGCAATTTGGGCATTCGGTTATACCTTCTTTATAAGATTGATTACATTTTGGACAAAACATTGTATCCGGTACAAGGTCTTCGGGGTTGATTAGTTCTTGAGGCGGTGTGTTTTCGGCGGTAAACAGTTCTATAACATTTTTTATAATATAGATCAGTATTACAAAAAACAGAGTCCACAAAAAATATCTTCTAATCATTTTTACCTCTTTTCAGATCGGTTAATCAAATTTTAAAATCCCATTTTTCAAGAGATTCCATAAATTCGTTGTTGGTAATTTGTATTTTCAATGGAGTTATGGATATAGCATTTTGTGTGATGGCTATTGTATCGGTCTGATTATGTTCGTTATCGCCTTTGGGCATTTTACCTGTCAGCCAGTAATATATTCTGCCTCTGGGATCGACTTTTCTGTCATAAAATTCCTCGAATCTGGATAATCCTTGTCTGGTTATCCTAATACCTGTGATCTGATCTTTTGGTACGGCGGGCACATTTATGTTCAGCACCGTATCGGACGGCAATTTTTCAGAGAGAAGCAACTGAGCCACTCTTTTGCCCATTTGCGCCGCAACCGAAAAGTCAGGCGAATCGAAGGCGTCTAGCGATATGGCCGCAGACGGTATTCCTAAAATAGTTCCTTCCGTGGCGGCAGACACTGTTCCGGAGTAGATAACGTTTGTAGCGGTATTTGAACCGGTGTTGATTCCTGATATAACTATATTGGGTCTTTTTGGAAGAAGCGCTCGGACTGCTATTTTTACACAGTCTGCGGGAGTGCCTTTTACTGCGTAGATGATTTCGTTGTTTTCTATAGGAACCTCAATTACTCTTATCGGATCGCAGATTGTGATCGCATGCCCGACGGCACTTTGTTCCGTCAACGGTGCTACTATCACTACATCGGCAATTTGTCTTAATTCTTCGTACAGAGCCATTAATCCGTCCGAGTGAATACCATCGTCATTTGTAAGTAAAATAAAAGGTTTATTTTTCATCTTGCCATATAATAGTTGTCGTAATATTTTTCGTAATCGCCTTGTTTTAGGTATCGCAGGGCTTTTATGTAATAACCGATTTTTATCGCATCACTACTCATACCAGAATCTTTTATCATTCGCAACCTTATTATTTTAGCTTCGATATCTGAACCTGAAATATACGGTAGGTCATCTATTTTTATCTTGTCTCCTTTGACGATTATTTTTTCTCCGGTTTTCGGATACGTGTATTCAAAAGTCATTATTTTTTTGAGCGTTTGTGGTGTGGACTGTTTTCTTAATGAAGAGGGGAGTGACGATATAATATTGTATACAACCGTCTTAGATCTGATTTTTTTGTGAAAAGAAGATTCTAAATTCTCTAAACCGTCAAAACCGAGGTTTTTTGTCAGAAAAATTAATGCCAAATCGGAGTTATCCGCATATTTTAGTAGAAAATTCCTGATAGCATCTCCTTTTGAATTGTATAAAAAATATTCCATAAAATAGATCGATTCCAAAACAAAATATTTTCTTTCATTGTTTTTCGGATAGTCTGTGGTTGTTATTAGGCGTTGTAACGGTATCCATTTATCATCAAGCAATTTCCTATGAATTTTTTCAAATGAGGGGTCTATTTTAGATTTGAGATAAATCCCCGCAATGCCTATCGGGACAAATAACGGTACTTTTGTAGCGTATAGATCATCTTGTTTGTTCAGGATGATATCTTCTACAAGCGATATGGCGATCCGTTCGGTTAATCTATCTTTTCGGTCGGAACTATTTTTGTTTATATAAATTTTTGATGTGAGAGAGTGTTTATAGAAAAAATAATCTCGTGAACCTGCAAAGACGGTTATAGGTGTGATTTTTACGACATTCAATCTCTTTTGTAAAAACTGCATATATTCATTGCAGTAGCGAACTGTTGTGTTTGCCGTAACACGGTCTTCGGATTGAACGAAGATGGGGAAGCGGGGAGCGGAAACTTCTACGGAAAATGTCTTTGTAGCTAAAAATAATAAAAATAAAACCAATAGTTTTTTATTCATATTTCTAAACGCTATCAATTATGAAAGTTACAGGTCCGTCGTTTATCAAAGAGATATCCATATGTGCCCCAAATACCCCTTCTTTTATGCTTAATGGGTGGTTTTTTATCGAATCTACAAAATATCGATATAGTTTTTCAGCTTTTTTCGGTTCCATTGCCATTGTGAAGCTTGGACGCCTCCCCTTTGCACAATTACCGTAAAGGGTGAACTGAGAAATCACCAGTAACTCTTTTTTTAACTCTAGAGCAGAACAATTCATTCTGTTGTTCTCATCTTCAAAGATTCTGAGGTTGACTATTTTGTTAATCAGATAATCGGCTTGTTTTTTCTGATCATCTATTGATATTCCCAAAAAAAGAACCATTCCGCTGTCTATTTTTGATACCGGTTCCCCGTCGACAGAGACTGACGCATGCTTAACTCTCTGGATTACGATTTTCATATCAGATTCATTTCAGAAGTTGAGTATTTATTTTTTTGCACCATTTTTTTATATCCGGGATTCTATGGTCTTTTGGATATAGTTTGATTATCTCCTTGTAGACCGCAAGAGCTCTTTTGAATTCTTTGTTCTGATAAAAAGTATTGGCTTTTGCCAAGAGCTGATTTGCTGATTTGCTAATCAATCTTTTATTTGAGGAGTTGTTTTTTTCGTCGTAATGTATAAACATCAGGTTTTCCACAAATTCAAAATTAGTGATGAACGGAGGAGGCGAAAAATCTTCACCGCAACGTTGTAGTAAAAATTTATTTATTATGAATCCGACCACAAAAGAGGGAATAGGGAGTCTCCCTAAACGAACTTGTAAAATATCGGCTTTATATTTGTTGTTTTCTATTTGAAGCCCCGAGTAGATTTTTAAAGTGATTTCTTTGTTCCAAAGTTTATTTTTTAGAAGTATAAACAAACCGTCGTCCAGAAAAATTTCCAATGATTCTGTTTTGTTGGGCGGTAAATTACTTTTTAAATAGGAGTTTAGTTCATCTTCAGTTACCGCGATTCGGTATTTTGTTTTATTATTGTAACTCTCTTTGAGGCGTAATAACTTTGTTTCAAATTTATCCGTATACCTTTGGGTAACGGTTAGTTTGTGAGGCGGCTTTACAGGTTGGAGTATAAGATATACAAAAAAAGCGAAGATCGCTAAAACTATAACAATCTTTATCGTTCTTTGTTGTTTACGATGGCGATTACCAAGTTTGTTTCTTGTTGCTTTAAGTCTCTTCTGCTCTTCTTTTTTTATAAGTTCAGGATTGATTAACCGCCCCCCGCATCCACGACAGTATATTGCTCCCGGTCGATTAATTTCTCCACAACTTTCACAATTTAGCATATCCAGCAAAACCCTCTCAAATAGATTGAACCTCTGTTATGAGCAATTATTATGCCGAGTCATAAACTGTCTACGTTAGGTTACAAGAAGAATCATTACAAAAATGTAACAACATTGTAGCGGGTAAACAATAACTTGTCCGGGATCAAAATTAATGCGGTATCGCCTCTAAGCTCAAATTTCGACGGTTTTAACTCAAATCGTCAAAATCGTCATCAAAGTCATCGTCAAAATCGTCATCAAAGTCATCGTCGAAATCGTCAAAATCGTCATCGAAGTCGTCGTCAAAATCATCGTCGTCCTCATCGTCTATATCTTTGTCGATCTCTACGGTTCCGATGGTTTCAATATAGTCATCATCGTCATAATTGTTATTAAAAGTAGTGTCGTAGTTGTCTGCTAGGTCTACATTCAGATCGTCATCTATCAGTTCGTCGGTAAAATCATCATCTAAGTCTATTTCAAGGTCTTCGTCATCAAAATCGATATCATCATCGAAATCATCATCAAAATCATTTTCTATATCATCGTCTGAATCGTCTTCTTTTGAAGCGTATGTCTTCAGCGAAGTATTAAGGGTATCCCAATTGAGACCTACAATATCGTTGTCTGTGTTATCATGTTCTAAGACAGCTGTTATATCCATTTTTTGTCTCCTTTCAGGACATAAGAGATTATTTTTACCAGAACATTTTTTATATCGGTATTCAAATCCCATTGTTGAGCAAAAAAACTTGCTTGTTTACTTGATACTGTCCATAATATACATATAGATTTTCAAAATTCAACAAAAATTTCAAACTAAAAATTAAGGTATTACGCATATTTTATAAGGGCTTTTATTAGAAAAGTACAACAAAAATTTAAAAAATAAAGGATTATCATGTCAAAGAATCGTTTTAAACAAAGATTTTCTTGTTATAAAGAGCTTGTCGACAAAGGGTTATCTGTTTTAATGCCGGCTGATAGCGTATATCCTTCTCTTATTCACGAAGCGATGAATTATTCTATTTTTGCCGGTGGTAAAAGATTGCGTCCGGTATTGTGTATGGGCTCGTACAATTTATTTGAAGAGGATTGTGATAAAATTATTCCCGTTGCTTGCGCTCTTGAGTGTGTGCATACCTATTCACTGATTCACGATGACCTGCCGTGCATGGATGATGACGATTTTAGGCGTGGTGAGCCGACAAGCCATAAAAAATTTGGAGAAGCGATAGCCGTTCTAGCCGGTGATGCTTTGTTGACGGAGGCTTTCGGTCTCGTCTCTCGATTTGATTGCAATAAATTGATAGGTGATATCGTCTCAGAGTTAGTATCCGCATCAGGCAGCAGAGGATTGATAGGAGGGCAGGTGATGGATATTTTAAGCGAAAGCAAACAACCTGACAAAAACACATTAGATTATATACACCGCCACAAAACGGGAAAATTGATCGTTGTATCCACGAGGCTTGGTGCGGTTTGTGCCGGAGTCGGAGGCGTGGAGCTGGAGGCGTTATCGTCTTATGGCGAATCTTTGGGGTTGGCGTTTCAGATAAGTGATGATCTTCTTGATGTGCTTGGTAATTCTGAAAATCTTGGCAAACAAGCCGGGCAAGACGAAAAGTTGAATAAACTTACATACCCATCGTTGTATGGTGTCGAAGGGGCTAAAAAAATACTTCAAGAGACGGTTGATAAGGCAGTCTCTTCGCTTGAGATTTTTGATGAAAAGGGTTGGTTCTTGCGAGATCTAGCTGTTTTTGTCGCAAAGCGTGACCGTTGATCGGATGAAAGGTTTCTTTAAAATAGGAGTGGATGTATGATCGTATTTCCGTTTGTCA
>CAZFUR010000105.1:0-6726 GCA_964522245.1 uncultured bacterium
TTATTGTTAATCTAACCGGAATAGGTGCAAAAGCGAGGAGAGAAATTATGAGCAGAAGTACAAAACTGGCGGTGCTAACCACAATTTTTTCTGTTTTTTTAGTAAGTTGGGGTTATGCGGGCGGTGGTCCGACTGATACAGGGTCGGTAATGAAGCGTCTTGATGACATGAGAAATGAGATCAGGAATCTTAAAGGGGAAGTGGGTAGTTTAAAATCGCAGTTAAAAGATAAGAAAAATCTTGAAAATACGGTCAAGGTTTTACAGCATGATCTAAAAATGATGCAAACACAAAATACGGACGTTAATGCATTGCCTCGCAACGTTGATACTCTTCCCGAGTGGGTAAAAGGTACCGAGTTTGGTGGTGATTTGCGGTTGCGTTATCAGTCTGATTGGGCTAAAAGCACAAGAGATAGGCATCGTCCGGGTCGGCTTAGGTTAAGGTATGGGTTTAAAAAACAACTTACCGATGAGTTGCGTGTCGGTTTTAAACTTGGTACAGGGTCCACTTATGACAGGGATTCTGGAACAATCACACTTGGCAATACTGATCCGGGATTTAGGAAATTGCACATATGGGTTGATAAAGCGTATTTAGAGTATACTCCGTTGGCTGTCGAAGGATTGACGATTGTTGGCGGTAAATTTTCTCCTAATTGGAAACACCATGATATTATCTTTTGTGACGCGGATGCCGGTGTTGACGGTATAGGAGAGTCTTATGCTTTCAATGTGACGGATACTATAAGTGCTGATGTCAATCTTGCTCAGTTAATTGTTCGTGAGAGCAGTAATAATGAAGACAACAGTGAGATGTATGTTTTTGATTTGGGAGTCGCTAAAAGCTTTGAAAATTCCATGTTGACTTCTTTAGGTGTTAGAGGAACCGGGTACATCTTTTCCGGTTTTAAGTCTGGTAGCGGGTCGTATGCTAACGGTATTGGCGGAAACAATTCTGCAACGATAGGTAATCCGCGGGTTTTTGTAGGTTCTGCTGATGTTGGACTCGATATAAATGGTATACCGGTGGGTATGTATGTGTTGGGAGCGGTTAACGTGACTGATCGGTCTCGTCACGGTGATGCGGAATCTAGGGATAGCGGATATGGGTTTGGTGTCACTATAAACAAGTTGGATAAGGTTGGCGATCTGTCTTTTTGGTATCAGTTTGCTCGTCTTGAGAAAAATGTTATGCCTTCAAATCTTGTCGATACAGATGTCGGTGTTGGAAATGAAGGACACTGGTTTTCCCTTGCGTACAGGTTATTTGATTGTAGTGATTTGAGTTGTACTTTAATAACTCCTCGGAGTATAGAAAGAGGATTAGATACAAGAACTGCGACCATGAAGATTGAACTAAATACACGGTTTTAGCATAGAAAATAATAGATTGGCTTTATCCGGAGTTTATATGAGACATGGCTTTAAAGTAGAGATGGCTTTTTTGGTGCTCTTTTTGCATCTTTTTGTTGGTGAATGTTTTTCTCAATCCGGAAGGACTGTAAAGATAGCAGTGGTTTTTTCAAAAACGGGTATCGCTTCTATGGAGGGAGTGGCTTGTTTTGAGGCGGTTCGGTTTGCGGTTGACAAGGTAAATGCTGACGGTGGTGTGTTGGGGCGAAAAATTGTTGTGTCGGAGATTGACAACAAGAGTATGCCTGTTGGGGCGAAACAAGCTGCCGTGGAGGCTGTGAATGAAGATGTTGTTGCCGTTGTGGGTGCTTCTTGGAGCTCTCACTCTTTAGCGATGGCGCCTATTTTTCAAGAGGCAGGGATTCCCATGGTTTCTCCTACTTCTACTAACCCGAAATTAACGTTGGCGGGTGATTATATTTTTCGGGTATGTTTTACCGATCCTTTTCAGGGAAAGGTCATGTCTGAGTTTGCTCAAAGACGGCTTCATGCCAAAACGGCTGTAATAATCAGGGATATTTCCAGCGATTATAGCGTAGGGTTGGCAAACTTTTTTAAAATTCATTTTTCCGATAGTGGCATGACAGTCTTGTCAGAGGTTGATTATATGGGTGCGGATATCTCTATTGATGAGGCTCTAGAAAGCATTTTAGTTTTAAAACCTGATGTGATTTTTATCCCCGGGCATGAAAAAGACAGTGCCAGTGTGATGAGCAAGTGTAGGGAGAAGGGAATTGAATCGGTTTTTCTTGGTGCCGATGGCTGGAGTGCTAGGATGTATAAACTGTCTGATGGGATAGAGGGCAGTTACTTTTCTACATATTGGCATAGGAGTGTTCCGTTTTCTAAAAGTAAATTATTTCTTGAAGATTATAAACGTCGGTTTAATAAAGAAGTTATACCGGAAATCGCGTTGGTTTACGATGCAGTTATGGTTTTGTGTGATGCCATAAAAAGAGCGGGTTCAGTTGATAGATCAAAAATCAGAGACGCAATTGCTTCTACAACCGGTTTTGATGGTGTTACAGGACAGATCACTATTGGTAAGAATGGGGATCCTGTCAATAAAGATGCTGTTATTCTAAAATTTGAAGGCAAAAAATCTATTTTTATAACAACAATAAAACCTGAATGAGAATATGTCACTAAATGATTGCAAGGATTAGGAGGCGGAATGTTTATCAATAAGATTTGTTTGGTTGTGTTGTCTGTTTTTATATTATCTTGTACTTTAAAAGCTGAGGAACCGATCAAGATAGCTGCGATCTATTCAAAGACTGGAGTGGCATCTGTGGAGAATGCGGAGTTTTTTGATGTAGTCGATTTTGCTGTCGCTGAGATCAACAAAAGGGGTGGTGTGTTGGGTAGAAGAGTTAGAGCTATTCATATTGATAATAGAAGTACTCCTCTAGGAGCGAGGCAGGCTGCTATTGATGCGGTTAAACAAAATGTGGTTGGTGTGGTCGGGGCGTGTTGGAGCTCTTTTTCGCTTGCGATGGCACCTGTTTTACAGGAAGCCGGGATCTCGATGGTTTCTTCCGCTTCAACCAACGAAAAGGTGACATTGGTCGGAGATTGTATTTTTAGGGTTTGTTTTACGGATGCTTTTCAGGGCAAAGTCATGGCACAGTTTGCTAAGGAGGATATGGGTGCGAAAACAGCGGTTATTTTTACAAACATAAATAGCGATTACAGTATGGGGTTGTCGGACATTTTTTACAAGAATTTTGCTTCTGATGGAGGAGAGGTTCTTTTAGTTTGCAAGTATTCTGAAACCGATGTTGATTTTTCGGTTAATTTAAAAAAGGTTTTGGCTTTAAAACCTGATGTTATGTTTATCCCCGGTCACGAGAAAGATAGCGCGATCATAATGAAACAATCTAGAAATATGGGTATAAAAGCTACTTTTTTGGGGGGTGACGGATGGGGTGATCATGTTTATGATCTTGTTGGTGATTCGGTGGACGGCGGATATTTTTCCGGTGCGTGGCATCCGGATCTTCCGTCAAAAGAAACTAAGGAGTTTTTGAAAAAATATAAAGATTGGTTTGGTAAAGACGCTCCATGCGATCAGCCGTGGGTATTTGATGCAACGATGGTTTTATTAGATGCTATAAGGAGAGCGGGTAGTACAGACAGAAAACAGGTAAGAGATGCTCTTGCCGATACAAAGGATTTTATGGCTGTCACGGGTCGTATTTCTTTTGATGAAAATGGCGATCCGATTGATAGGAGCGGAGTAATTCTCAAATTTGAAAAAGGCAAAATTGTTTTTGTGAAATCTATTTCTCCCGCTAAAAAATAGATTGGTGGGAAGAATATAAAAAATATCTGTTGATGCAACAAAAAGAATGGTGGTTGCTTCCCGGTGTTGATCGAAGCATGAAATGTTCATTTCCGACACGAAAGAAATCTTTTTTATCCCGTAGAAATAGAAAAAAGTTTATTCGGATGTTTTGTCTGGATTGATTGATACGGTAGAGTTTTTTATAGAGAAATTAATTTCGTTAGACCAAGTCTTGAGTTTATCCTTTGATCCGGCAGATATTTCTATTCTGGCGGTGTAGTCACCGTCTGGTAAAATCGATTGGTCGGTGAAACTGTTGACATATTGATATTTCTCGTTCGGAATAATTGCCCAGTTTCGTTTATTAAAGATCATTGGATGTTCTGAGTCTTTTGAAACTATTTTTATTTTTCCTTTTGGTCTGATATGAACATTACCTGTGTTTATCATGTCTACGGATATTTTGGTGTTTTGTTTGTTGGTGATAGTGACATTTTCTATGCTGAAACCATATTTTTCCGTGCCCGATACCAGTATATATACAGGAAAATTGTATCGCATACTGATTCCCATTATTTTTGCGGTTGGTTCTCTGGCGAAGATGACTCTTGCGTCGTATTCTCCTTGTGCTTTTTCCGGAATAGCAATAGAATACCCTATTTCGCCCGATTTACCCGCCGGCAGAGTGATCTGATCTTTTTCCAGTTTGAACCAGTTTTTATCTAACGGATCAATTGTTCTATCAAAAGAGGTTACGTTGATTGTTATTGGGGATTTCGACAAATTTTTGACTGTAAAAACGTTGTTATACTGTTTTCCCGCCGGAACGCTTCCTTCAATCTTTGATGGTGAGACGCTATAACCGATAGATTCCGCAGACGAAGCGTTCAGAAAAACCAATATGAAAAAAGCTAAACCGTGTATATATCTCATAAAACTCTCCAAATAGAATACGACCAATTAGACGACTTAATCTTATTAAAATTCGATTAGAAAAGAAAGAATTAATTTGTGAGCAATTCGAACTCAAGGGTTGTCGAATACGTACCGCTTTTGACAGTAGATGACATATCCAGACCGAACGTGATCTGTACTCTTTTGGGATATACTGCGGTGGAATCCAATATCTTCGCATAATTTTTCTGTGCGATTGTCAGTCCTGACGATCCTGTCGGGGAGTTTACGAAATATTTATATTTTAGGTTTATCGAATCAGACCAATCAGCGTCAGAGATGGTTGTTCCCAATGGATCGGAATCTTCGCCAAATATAGGAGCGTTACGGTATTTCCACACAAGAGACGCTCCTCTCGGTGTATTTTGCAGATTGCTTGAGTCGGCTATATTTTTAGTGTAGGCTATCAGTACCCATGTATCGTTGTCTTTGTCTATTTGTATATAAACTTTTCCTGCTGTAAATTTTCTGTTTGAATCGACAGATTCATTGTCTCTATCTAGTGGTATGGAAGAGATAACATTACCGTCATTTGCGGCATCGTACAAAGAGAATGTTGTAGCACCAAAGATATTTGGTACCGTAACAAACGCTATAAATATTATTGTCAATAACAGTTTCTTCATACAAAATTCCTAATTAATAACCAGTTCCAGTTCCAAAGGTAAAGAGTACAAACCGTTTGGAGGATTAGGGTAAACACCTATTAGATCAACGGCAAATGTTAGCTGGATTCTGCCCGATATAAAATCGCTGGAACGAGCTAACGTTGCATAATTTCTTGTATCCGGATCCGTGATTGCCGAGCAACCGCTAGTTGAATTTACAAACCATTTATACTTGACCACATTTGGATTAGAAGGATTATACCAATCGTCAAGGCTGACCGTTGTCCCCAACGGGTCCGTATCTTCTCCGGATACGATGGAATTGCGGTATTTCAAAGCCACCGCTCCCACCATTGCTCCCAGATTATACAGGACAGGTTGATTGAAAGGGGTTGGATTTGTGTTTTTAGCGCAGGCTAACAAATCCCAATCATCGTCGCCACGGTTTATTTGAACATAAACCTTGCCGACAGTACATTTTTCATTCGTCCCCAACACTTTACCTGTTGAAACCATGCCTATCGAATCCGTAGGTGTATCGCCCACCTTTGTAGAATGCAGTTCAAACGTAGTTGGATTGGGATTACTCGGAAACAGTATACTAACAGCGTAATCCGTGGTCCGATCCGCAAAAACGGTAGCACATAAAAGTAAAATACTAGCTATGATAAACGTACGTTTCATTCTTTTACCTTTGTTCCATATCCAAAAATTAAAACAGATACTCAAATCTGTGGTTAAGTAAACTCTAGTTAGTCAACAATTCGTATTCAACAGTCGTACCATACAGACCGCTTCTGCTACCTGACGAAAAGTCTATCCCGAAAGTGATCTGTATTCTGTCGGTACTGACGTATGAGCTATTAGCTATTTCAGCATAATCTTTGGCTCCGGACGGTATACTGGAACAACCTGACGGTGAATTGACAAAATACTTATATTTTAAGTTTGTCGTGGACCAATCTTCGTCTGAGATAGTGGTGCCGATAGGATCGGTGTCTTTACCAAAGATAGTATGGTTGCGGTATTTCCATATAACGGTTTTTGTCGGATCGCCATTTCTGACAAGTAGAGGCTCGGTTATAGAAGTGTTCTTGGTGCATGAGGATAGAGCCCATGAATCGTCGTCGCCTCGGTTAATCTGGATATATATCTTGCCGACAGTTTTTTTCACATCTGTTCCTAGTGTAACACCATTTGGATTAAGAGGAATAGAGGTAATGACCGCTCCCCCTGTTTCATTATCATAGATCTCATAAGATGTCGGGTCGCCCTGAGGAAAAGTGACACTTACCGCATAATCTTGTGTTTGATCTGCAAATAGACCTGTTGACAGTGCAAGAACTGTGCATAACGCAACGCAAAACATTCCTAATTTCTTCATTTTGATTCTCCTTTTACTCTTCAATAGTTAGTTTCTAAAACCTTTTATTTGTTGTGTTGTATGTTTTATCCGACCATG
>CAZFUR010000106.1:0-6676 GCA_964522245.1 uncultured bacterium
CCACGAGAAGATAACTGAAGCCTTGCCGTCAGAATATCCAACTCATAGAGCAAAGCATCGTGCAGAATACCTGATGCTGTTCTCTTAAGATCTTTAGCGTGTTGCGCAGAAGTAGTCTTTTGGGCAATCTCCACTAACGTAAGGGCAATACTTTTTAATTTTTGAATATTATCCACATCATAAACACGTGCATATCGCTCGTCTCCAAGTAGATGCGATACCTCATGAGGTAGAAAAAACCACATATCCGCAACAGTAGCGGAACTATTGAAATACACTACATTATTGAGCAACATAGCCGTTCTGTCTTTGACTCTAACATCATCACCGGGCAACAACTTTATATCTATAAAAAAACCTTCTCTGTTTAAAATCGATTTCGCAAAATTTATCGCCGACGGTTTCTCCGCCAACGTTTTACTGAAAGGAGAGTCGGAATAATCCTCTATTACTCCCGCAAACTCCTCCATCAACCCAATATAATCCTTAACCGCCCTTGAAGAGAAGATAGTCGATTTCGGAATAACACTCAAAGCGTTTCTAACAGTGTCCTTTTCCCTATCGGTAATATATTTAACCGCCCTCGCAGGCGACAACTTCCAATACGCTCCCTCATCATGAACAAAACCACGATCCTCGTAATATTTTCGTAAACCACGAGGTATAAGAAAAACAGTCCCTTTGAATTTAGATTCCAAACTATCTCTTACTATTTTAGTCAAAAGGGCTTCGCCTATACCTTGTTTCATATAAGGCGCAGAAGTCTCCAGAAAACTTACGTAAATCCCCCCCTCATCTTCATCGTCCACAGCCGATATCATCCCCAATATCTCGCCATCAGAGGAAACTATTTTGTAAAAATAATCTTTGTGCCCCAACCAATCGTCCTTGGAAAAAACACGATCAATCCCATAAGAAAACCACTCGTCAATATCACTCCGCGACGCCTCTTTGATAACGCCGTCACGAGGATTTTCCAACACAGGTCTAATCACATAAGACCCCAAAGTATCAGACGGCGTATTCTCAAGATATTGATCCACAGCAAAATCATATAACGACTCTGTTTTCTGCTCAAAATCAATCGAATTTTTAAGAAATCCTGAAAACGCTTCTCTCGCACTCCTTATAGGAACAGCGTAATATTTAGATACCATTGCTATCATAAACAACTGGTCATCAGGAGTTAAATTATCAAATTTTGTAATTGTATTACTTAATCTAGTGACAGTTTCTTGATCAGACAGGGTCTTGTAGTTTCTTATCATTTCGAGTTTATCTTCACTCCAAATATCCGTAATTTCTTTAGACTTGACTAGATTCAGCTCGCATGCTTTTTCAGGCGTAAGAATCCAATAATTACCAGTAGATCTAACAAAACCACGCTTAGAATAAAACAGATGAGATCCTTCTTCTGGATAAAGAGCGATGGCACCACCAAAACCATAATGCATACTATCTAAAACAATCTGCCTTATAAGAGCCATTCCTATACCTTTTTTTCTATCAGAGGCACTCGTTTCAAGATAGTCTATATATATGACATTCTTGTCTTTTACGGGTCTTGCCAAAACCATACCCAACACTTTGCCTTCAGGAGAAACCGCTTTATAAAATAAAGTACCGTTAACAAGGGCATCCTTCCAATGAACCGGCTGAAACTTGCGACGGATATTAGAAGCAAACCATTCGTCAATATCACTCTCGGCCGCTTGATCGATAATAAAACCGGGCATTTTATCGTTTTTGTCAAATTTGAAAGCTCTCTGATGGAGTAATATCTCCACGTAACGAACTATTGCGTGATCGTCCGAATAAAGATTATACTCAAAATCATCCGTTTTACCCGCAACATACACCAGATTAAGAAACCCCTCTAAATCCCATAACAAAAGCTCACGCGCAGAATCAATACCGATACTTTGGATTAATCTCCTTATCTTACAATGTGATAACAACTTAGCAAAAAACATCGGATCATCGTACTTTTTCACATCAGCCAACAACCGCTCAACCGTCGTCAACCCAAACAAATCCACCAAAACAAACAGATTACGCTTAACCTCCCCATATATAAGATCATCCTCCGCATTCAGCAATTCGCTAAACCGTGTTTGATCTTTTATATCTTGCGGAGAGATTACCCTCAATACTTTGTGGGCTAACAGTTTCTCTTCTATCACTTTACGAAAAAAATAATCATCAGGCAGACTATCTGTTTCAGGGTCCACACTAAGAATAACACGCTCCGTCTTAGCACCATGCAATATGACAGGTATTGAAGCCGAGGTCTCATGAAGTTGAGCATTCTCAAAATCGAACTCGACCGAATCAAGCCGGCGCTTAAAACGGTCTATTGTTTCTTTTATAAAATTTTCTGACAGAGTCCCTTTATTAATACTTTTCTGATACGTCTTTTTCAGTCTTGATTCTAAAAGAGAAAGCCACAAATCTTGTTTATGTTCAAACTCCTCTTGAACTTTAGCCTTATCGAAAATTTCCCGAGACTGCGCACTCATTAGCACATTAGAGAAAATTATCCATTTCGCAGTCATTATCTGCGCATTTTCAGGATAAAGCAGACTGTGAAACACCGACGACGGCATCAGATCACCGGCAACACCCGCCAAAAGCTCGGTGAAAGGAGACGCCACATTCAACATAACCGATTCGTAAATCGACTTGCCAGCCCTCGATACTATTTCAGGAGACAACACCACATACGATATATCACGCTCCTTAAAAATCTTGGCCAACCCCTCCGTATGAAAACCACCTGACATAATAACCAGATTCTTGCCGTCCATACGATTATTCATAACGAGCGCATTATCAACCATCTGCTCATCTCTTTTTACCGCTTGAGCATAAAAATCACCCGCAAAACTCACAATCCGATCAAATCCACTCCAATCCAAACCATCAAGTGAAATAACACTCTCGTCACCTAAATTGTTCTTCAAACCGTTTATTATTTTATCCATCGCGCAATCTGCGGTATGATCTTTATAAAAATCGTACTCGGATCTGGAAGCCGTAAGACTGAGCATTTTGTCCATGACACTCAAAAGGTATGAGAGATCAAACAGCTTTTTCCCGTCCTCAGATACGCCCGAAACATCCAAAAGAAGATCCACCAATCGTTTAAGTTCTTCTTTCAAAACAGGCTCTTTCAAAAGAGACAATCTTTGCAAGACAGTGTTCATTTTATGAAATTCACTGTCTTCCTCAAAAGAAATCTTATACTCATTAGCGTATCTATAAAACAACCCATACAACGTGCGAGCAGATAATTGTCCCAGAGAAAACCGCATATTCGATCTGAGAAGAGACGCATAATCTTCTTCAGTGAGAACTGTTTTCATTCCGGCTAGAAGATCGAATTTCTCGTGCTCTAAATCTTTCGGATTTATTTTAGACTGAAGTCTCAAAGTTTCTACCAAAACAGCAAATTGATCGTAAGAATGGAGATCTACCTTGTATTTTTTAGCCAACATGTCAAGGTAGCGCGCAAAATCTATCGATGATATATCATGGTTATGAAATTGGACAAACTTCTCAAAAAAGTCCAGCTCTACTCTATCAAAAACCTTTTTGCCTAAATCCGAACAAAGCTTATCAATTGTCTGTAACAATTTTTTCGCTTCTTCTCTTTGAGAAACAAGATCATCTTGCAACCTAAAATATAATTCCGCATTCTTTATGTATGAATCGGGGGTATCAACTCCATACAATAGAACAGGTTCTGAAGAAAGTATGGAAAAATATTCAGCTCCGGAAATAATACCGTCTTTCAAAAAACTATCCGCAACAACATTTTTGACCTCTTCATCAGGAACCGTCGCAGCAAAACTTGTATCCACCCAACCGCTTGTGCCCTCAAGCCCTATAAAATTAATCTTTAGCTTACTGTTCTTTCGGAAAAGATTATTTAGGAGAGAAACTGCCTGTTTTTGAGTAGGATAATTACAATGGTAATCCTGAATATTTATCACAAACAGATCTGATAACCCCTCATACCAGTCGGTTATGCGGTAAGAATCGGGCGGGATCATATCTTTTAGAATATCTACACTAAATCGCTCTGTTAACGATCTATTTAGAGACACAGAGTTATCTTTTACACCATACGACACACCTGTCTGCAATAGACAAAACAACACTGACAAATGTACCAAAACCTTCTTATAAAACTTCATTTCATAAAATCCCGATAAATTAAATTTTACGCAAAAATCCAGACCCCTTATTATAACATATTTAGGTCTTCATTTATACACCTCGCAAAACAAAATAGATAAAAAAAATACCCCGACCGGATAAACCGATCGGGGTATTTTTCGAATATATTAAAAACTATTTACGAAACCTTCTATACAACCATCCCAATATTCCAAAACCAAAAAACAACATTGAACCCGGTTCGGGAACACCATCGACACACCGTGCTTCAAAATCTACGCCTGTCAGTTCGGGAACACCAACCCCGACTTGACCGTCGCCGTTAATATCTTCGTCGACGACTCCAACTTCAAATTCTATACTAACCCATCTCGGCTGATGATCCCATATTTCACGATAATCATAAAGTTTGAATCCCGGCAAAATCTCTTCGTTTGGTCTCAACCACTCAGGACCCAACTCAGTACAAGCCCCCATATCAAGCTCTGTAATTGTAATCCATGGGGTATACCCATCCGCCGCCGGAAGCTGACCTGTCGGATTGTCTTCCGGACGAGGAATAGTTTCATCATCCCACCAATCAAAGCGAAATTTTATAAAACCGTCACCGGAAACATTAGCAAAGAAACTAAGATCAATTTCTTTGTTGTTAAAATCAGGATTCCATAACCCTTCGTAATCATCAACGATAGTCCTCAGAAATATTGTTCCGACCTGAGGGTCAGCACTAATGGAATTACCCAACTGAGCATACGGAGTAAGAACATACTTGGTTGTAGGTGTCAGCCATACTACATACGGGCTATATTCACCGATAAACCAACCGTCAACGACTCCCTGCTCGTCGTTAAAATACGGATTCCTAACCTCGTTCGGCGCTCCCGGGATTGTCCTCGCAATCGCAGAGGAACAAAACAACGCTAGCACACAAGCTACCATACAAAATCTTCTCATGTTTTTTGTCTCCTTTCTTGAGTTCACAGATAACATCGTAATCGGATATGCTTTCCTGACTTTTGTAGAATTATACACCATAAAAATCTTTTTGTCAAATCGCACAGTATTTTTTCTGTATCAAAGTTTACACCATATACTATTTGACAAAACAG
Organism: uncultured bacterium; assembly: GCA_964522245.1. Classification (GTDB taxonomy): domain Bacteria; phylum Auribacterota; class Auribacteria; order Auribacterales; family Auribacteraceae; genus CAZFUR01. Next base: position 5,292 of record CAZFUR010000106.1, read on the forward strand.
GTTTTTATATGCTATACTGATTTGTAGTTATGCCGTATTATATAGTGACGAGGGGATTTTGCATGAGAAGCTTTTTTATTTACTTATTTACAGGGATTGTTGTTTTGTCCTCACATATAGCAAGTGCTGATCAGAAAATTGATGTAACCGCATCGATTATATTCGGGTCTGCGTCGACTGTTCCGGTAGTGAAGAGTGTTTCCGTCTCAGGCTACTCAGACGATATAATAGTCACATTCAAAGTCGAGGACAACGATCTATACAATGTTTCTTTGCAATACAAACTCACTACTTCGTCAACTTGGATAGATGCGACAATGGCAGGCGACACAACAGAGTTGGTCCCTTTCAATCCGCACACTTTGGTGTGGCACTCTTTCGAGGACATTCCGCAAGCAGATGCGGAACAATATCAGGTCAGACTATCCGCCAAAGACAACGATAATAATGCTAGTCCATGGTTGCAATCCGCACCATTCACACTCATAAACACTTATAGGACGTTGTCTCTGAGGAGTTCGGGCGAAACGGTCAGCCTAAACGACGGCGGTGTCGTGGCATACGCGAACAAAAAAACAGCCGCTGCCGATGCAGATAAAATTAATCTCTACAATTACCCGGATACATCGCAGTTAAACCACGGTTCGGCAGAATCTTATCCGCAAATAAATAACAATGGTAACGTAGTATGGAAATCGAAAAACAGTACTACGGATTCGCAGATATTTTTCTATAACGGTTCGACAGACACAATATCACAATTGAGTACCGTTTTCGGACTCAACAGCAGTCCTCAAATCAATGATAATAATTGTGTCGTATGGACTCTTGCAGGAACAGCACTATATTATTACGACGGCTCCAGCTCAGTGCTAATACCATCCTCATCAACTACCGTTTCCAGACCTAACATAAATAACAATAATAAAGTCGTATGGTCAGGCAAAAATGGTCTACTGGAGGACATATATATATATAATGCCAAAACAAACCTAACAGAAATGTTGACGACTCCGTCGGATCTGAATACTAAACCATCAATAAACGATAACGACTTTATTGCGTGGCAAGCAAATGGAGACATTTTTTTGTATAACAATTCTACGATATCAAACATAACCAATACCACAGCAAACGAGAATATAGGCAACATAAACAATTCCAATAAAATAGTCTGGTCAGGTCATGACGGTAACGATTATGAGGTTTTTGTGTACGACTATGATACCGCAACAACTACACAGATCACAAACAATAGCCAAAACGATATCGACCCGTCGATAAACGATAACGGAGTAATAGTCTGGGCAGGATATGACGGAACAGATTACGAAATATTTATTTACAACGGTTCCATAAAGCAGATCAGCTACGACGATAAAACA
>CAZFUR010000107.1:0-6675 GCA_964522245.1 uncultured bacterium
CTAGACGATCGCTGAATTACCTTTATACCTCAACTCTAACTCACTTGATAACTTATCTATAGATTTATCATGAGTCGAAATCATCATCGTTTTAGGCTGACTCCTACTGAAAACAGACGTAGAACAATCCGAAACCGAAAGAACAGTTTCACCTATAAGTATCTCATCGTTTAGAGATAGTGTCGTGCAAGACCTGACTATTTTACCGTTTAAATAAGTGTTATTACTGCTGTTTAAATCTTCCAATAAAATTCTATCTTTTTCCGTTCTTATGCGACAATGTTCCCTGGATACGGTCTGATCGTTTAGGGATATATCGGCAGAACTGTCGCGCCCAATTACCATATCGTTCTTTTTGACGGTAAACTTTTTACCCCTATCATGTCCGCTTTTAACGACTATACAGATCGCCATATAACTATACTCTCCAAATAATACTCAACAAAATGAGCAAGATACACTTACCCGTTACAATATCGGTTAAAAAACGGATATGTTTATTTTCAACGACAAAATACCCGACAAAACACAATGAGAAAATCTTGATTTGATAAAACCGCCGTTCCGTGTTATCCTGTGTTTTCATAAAACAACGATAACAGACGACAAGTAGCATTAAAAAGGGGCGTCAAAATGATTGTGGTAATGAAACATGGTTCATCAAAAACAGAGATAAACGAGGTCATCCGAGAAATTAATGCGTTCGGATACAACGATCATCCTATATATGGTGTGGAAAGAACGGTAATAGGCGCTATAGGCGATGATGAAAAAACAAAATACAAACTGATGGATATTTTAGCGCAACTGCCGGGAGTAGACCAAGTTATACCGATAACAAAACCGTATAAACTGGCAAGTAGCGAAATAAAAAAACGAAAAACCGTCATAAAGATAAATAAAGAGATCGTTATCGGTGGCACGGAAGTGATTGTCATGGCAGGTCCGTGCGCGGTGGAATCGAGAGATCAGATCATGACTATCGCTCAAAAAGTAAAAAAATCCGGAGCAAAAATATTGCGAGGCGGTGCATTTAAACCACGTACATCCCCTTACGCTTTTCAAGGAATGGAAGAAGAAGGGCTTAAACTACTCAAAGAAGCAAAAGAAAAATACGATCTGCCCATCGTGACGGAAGTTATGCGAGAAAGCGATGTGGAATTGGTGGCTTCATACGCCGATATTCTTCAGATCGGTGCAAGAAATATGCAGAATTTCGGGTTGCTGAAAGCTGTCGGGCAGATCAAAAAACCTGTCATGTTGAAAAGAGGTTTGGCTAACACAATAAAAGAATTTCTTATGTCCGCCGAATATATTTTATCCCAAGGCAACTATCAGGACATGTTATGCTAAAGAGGAATCAGGACATTTGAGACGGCAACAAGAAATACACTCGATCTTGGAGCAGTCGCTCTTCTGGAATACGAGACGCATCTGCCTGTAATAGTAGACCCTAGCCACGCAACAGGTAGATGGGGGCTTGTTCCGCCTCTAGCCAGAGCAGCAGTGGCTGTCGGCACGGACGGTTTGATGATAGAAGTACACCCTAATCCCCACGAAGCAGTATCAGACGGACCCCAATCGTTACTGCCTGAAAAATTTGACGATTTAATGAAAAGTCTAGTCGGTATCGCAAAAGCATGCGGCAAAACTGTCGGGATAACAAAATGACAACAAAAAAAAATCTCATTGCGTTTCTATTGATAATTATTTTAGCCTTAGTGGCTTATTGTAATACTTTGTTGTGCGGTTTTACGTACGATGATGTCAGCGTAATCGAAGAAAACACATTCATCACAAAATTATCCAATATTCAATATCTGGTAAACGACGGCTATTTCAAAAACTCAGCCGAAAAGTCATACCGACCTCTTGCCACCTTGTCTTATATGATTGATCACGCAATCTGGAAAAAAAATCCGTTCGGATACCATCTGCATAACCTGATGCTCCATATTATGTCGGCTATAATGATCTTTCTTCTAGGATCTATCGTGATAAAAGATAAAACCGTCACGTTAATAGCGGCTTTGTTATTCGCATCTCACCCCCTTATGTCGGAATCTGTATGTTCGGTATCATTCAGAGAAGACCTGTTATCCGCTTTTTTTCTTATATCCGCTTTATTCTTTTATCTATTGTACAGAAGAGAAGGCAGATTGTATCTGTTGACATTATCCTTGTCGACTTACCTGTTATCTTTACTGTCAAAAGAAATGGGATTGGCTTTTATTCCGATCGTTGGCGTTTTGGAACTGTTTAGACGAAAAAAAGGGAAAACCCTCTTGAGAGCTTCCATAGGTATATCAATCATAACCGTAATATTTTTGTTGATCCGTTTTGTATGGATGAAAAATCCGGACGACAGCTATCACTCTACTCCATTCAGCCTGACCATACTCATAAAAACAATGTTTACATATTTACAGTTGTATTTCTTTCCGATAAAACTAAGGATTCTATACTACGATACCGAGTTATTTAATCACCGGCGAGAAATTGTTCTGTGCATAACCGCCTTATTGATAGGCATTGTAGGATTCTTTAACCTGAAAACAAAAAACAAAAAAATAGGTCTATTGTTTATGTCAATATCATTCGCAGGATTTGTACCTGTTATGAACATCTACCCGATAAGACACCTCGTGGCAGAAAGATACACTTATCTTCCCGCTTTCGGGATCTTATTTTTTATCGCTTTGCTAATTAAAGACAACTTGAGAAAATACAAAACAGAACTCCTCATCTTCACGGTAATAATTTGTGTGTCTCTTTTTTCAGCAAGGACGATAGCCAGAAACTCGATCTGGTCGGATAATTTGTCTTTATGGTCGAATACGGCGAAAAATAATCCTTGGCTTAGCGAGGCTTTCTATAGTCTGGGACATGCTTATCAGTCTCGCAAAGACGTGGATATGGCAATCATCTCATACAAAAAAGCTATACGATTAAACCCGGATTATTATGACGCATTTGTCAACTTAGGCAGAGCATATGTGGAAATAGGACTCATCGAACCGGGGATAAAGCAGTATCTGCACGCTTTAAAATTGGATCCCGCCTCACCTATCGTGCAATATAATCTGGGAATCGCCTACAATAAACTGAACCAAACGGAAAAATCACTTTATTATTTGAACAAATGCGTGGAACTTGACCCTAATTATTATCAGGCATACAATGCGTTAGGCATTCAATACATAAGAATGAATGATCCGAAAAAAGCAGAATTCTATTGGCTAAAAACATTAAAAATTAATCATTCTTTTACAAAAGCTTATTCTAACCTTGGTAGTCTATATGCGAACTTGGGCGAGTCGGATAGGGCACGATATTTCTGGCACAAAGCGTTAAAGATCAGCCCAAACGACCAAGCTGTCAGATCAAAACTAAAACGTTTAGAAAACAGTCTCAGATAAGGGGAAAAAAATGCTGAAAAATGTACTTGCAGTAATATTAGGCGGCGGAAGAGGAACACGCTTGTTCCCACTGACCAAAGATAGATCTAAACCTGCCGTACCACTAGGAGGAAAATTCAGACTGGTCGATATCCCAATCAGCAACTGTATCAACTCAGACCTGAAAAAAATATATCTGCTCACACAATTCAATACCGCCTCACTCCATATGCATATCAACAGAAGTTTCAATTTCGATATTTTTTCGGGAGGCTATATCGATATCCTCGCCGCAGAACAAACACTCACCAGTGAAAATTGGTACCAAGGAACCGCCGACGCAGTAAGACATAACCTGAAACATTTTGTAGACCCGTCTATCGACTATGTACTAATACTGTCCGGAGACCAACTTTACCATATGAACTTTGAAGAGATAATACAATACCACAAAGACAACAACGCCGATATAACCATATCCGTACTGCCTGTCAAAAGAGAGAAAACTCACGAATTCGGTATAATGAAAATCGACAAAAACGGAGCAATAACCGACTTTACCGAAAAACCCACCGACCCGAAAATTTTGGACGACTATAGCGTGAAAGATATGAAGTTTTTTCCCGAATCAAGCAATTTTGATCCGCAAAAAACTTATCTCGCTTCAATGGGAATATACGTATTCAACAAAAATATACTCCATGAAGTTTTAGATAATGATTCCACCGATTTCGGCAAACATATAATCCCCCAATCTATAAACAGCTACAATATGTTCGCCTACCCATATTGCGGTTACTGGGAAGATATAGGTACCATAAAATCTTTTTACGAAGCAAATTTGGCATTAACGGACAAGGTTTCGGATTTCGATTTTTTTGACCCGATAAATCCCGTATATACACACCCAAGATTCCTCCCGCCATCTAAAATTACCGATTGCAAACTGGTAAGATCAATCGTATGCGAGGGCTGTGTCATAGGGAAAAATACGGTGATAGAACATAGCGTTATCGGTATCAGGACACATATAGGAGAAAACTCCGAAATTTACGATTCCGTCATCATGGGAGAGGATTTCCACGGAACAGATGAACCTGACAAACCGATATCGGGAATAGGAAAATCGTGCAAAATAAGCCGTACAATAATAGACAAAAATGCTTCCGTCGGCGACGGCACGATAATTAAATCAAAAGAAAATTGCCCTGACGAAGACCACAAAAACTATTGCATAAGAGACGGTATAGTGATAATACCGAAAAATACAGTCATAGCACCGGGGACAATTATATAGTTACCCTTAACTCACGCAGTAGTCGACACCATTTTGTATACCTCTGTTATGGACGATGCGAACCTTTGTTCTTAAATCAGAAAAACAACTGTATAAAAAAATGTCAACTGGTATTCATTTTGCTCAAGATCTCTATAACGGATAAATTGAAAATGTGGGTTTAAGATGAAAAATATCACCGATATAACCATAAACTACTGCAATAAACTAGCCGTTTGCAATAACGTTAAAGAGGCTTTCTCGCTTCTTGTGGAATATATCCGCATGAACCTATCCGTTGGCAAAATATCCGTTCACCTTTTTGAGGCGGACGAGCTTTTCATAAAAGAATCGTTTGAAGTGAACAAAGACGATCGAAAAGTCCAATCCGACATCAGATCGTATATGACCCCGCAAGAGCTAGATATAATCTTGACTCTAAAATCAATCGATCTTATAAAAACAAATTCTATTAACATAAAAGTCGATCACGCAAACCTGATAATTCCACTTGTATGTATTAGAGAAAAACTCGGATTTGTATTGCTAAAATCCGAAGAACCAATCGTTAAAACAGAAAGGAATATTCTGTTACAACTAGTTTACAACTTTGCGTTTTTCGTATCGCATAAAAACAAAACAATTTTACTTGAAGAAAAAGAGAATATACTCCACGAAACAAAACAATACGTATCCAACATACTGGAAAATATGGTTCACGGAGTTATAAGTATAAATTCAAAAGGAATAATAACCACATTCAGCAAGGGAGCGGAAATCCTGCTGGAACTGGAAAGCAAAAATGTCGTTTCCCAACATTTTAAACAGGTTTTCCCCACACAAATAACCCAACTTATAGAAAACATAAAACAACGCCTCTCTTCAGGAAAATATGTTGTAGAGAGCGAAGCAGAATTTATCATGCAAGACAAGTTTCCTATCCCAATTAAGTTTACAGCCTCATTACTAAAAGATAAAAAAGAAAAAGAAACCGGACTGATACTTGTCTGCAAAGATTCATCATCGGTAAAACGCTTAATCGCTCTACAAGAGTTGCGTAACATGAAATCCGAGTTTATCGCGACCGCATCTCACGAATTCAAAACCCCTCTAAACCTGATAATGGGATCGGTAGGTATCCTAGCAGAGGGAATGGTGGGAGATATCAACGATAAACAACTAAAACTAATCAACCTTGTACAAGAAGGAAGCAACCGACTACACCGTCTGATAAAAGATCTGCTCGACATATCAAAAATAGACCGTGACCAACAATCCCAAACTCAAGATCTGTTGATAAAAGACGTTTTGAATGAAAGCCTTGATATTCTAAAAGAGTTCGCAGCATCCAAAAATATATCCCTCACGGTAGAATTCGACGACCCCAATATAACCATTTATACCAATAAAGATAACATATACAAAATTTTTAATAATTTAATATCAAACGCTATAAAGTATACACATCCAAACGGGAAAGTTCATGTTATAATCAGATTGACAAGCACAGGATCTTTTCCTGAATCTTTTTACCGGTTTGATGATAAGGAAAAATTAGATATTGTCGAGAATGCCGTAGAGATCATTGTATCGGATACGGGTATCGGAATGGAAAACCAAGACATAGAAACCATTTTCCAACAATTTAAAAGACTCGATAACCACTATATCAGGCAAACCGAAGGGACTGGATTAGGACTATTTATCACAAAAAAAATAGTAGACTCAATGGGCGGTACTATTAAAGTAAGTAGTATACCAAATCACGGTAGCAAGTTTGTGGTGCGCTTGCCTGTGAATCCAATACCTAAACTAAATGTTTAAAACAGCCTCATTTTTCTCTTGACAAAAAGAATTATTCTGATATCCTGCTTGAATAAATCCCAAGCTCTCGGGTCCAACACGATCATTTTAACATCTTCTATATAAAGGAGATACCGTCATGATAGAAATCAGAAATCTAACAAAACATTACGGATCAACAGTAGCGGTAAAGGATGT